>JAAEEW010000210.1 GCA_013415595.1 Methanosarcinales archaeon
AAGGGAGATGAAGGGCGGGAAGATCCTGGTGAAGGGCAGCGCAGGCAACTACGCGGGCTCCGGCTACCGGGGCGAGAAGTGCGGCATGCGCGGCGGCGAGATCCTGGTAGAGGGCTCTGCCGGCGCCTTTCTGGGCGAGCATCTCTGCGGAGGGAGCATCCGGATCGGCGGCGACGCCGGTGATTTCCCGGGAGCCATGAACCAGGGAGGAGAGATATTCATAGGTGGAAGCGCCCACCTGCCCGGGGCAGAGATGACCAAGGGCAGAATAGTGGTGGAGGGCCAGGCCAGAGTGCTTCCCAGCTATCAGCTGCAAGAGAACGTGGAGATGGAGGGAAAAAGCTACCAGAAGCTCACGGGCGACCTGGTGGAGAACGGCAAGGGAGAGCTTTATATCGCCCTTTGAGGAGGTCAGTAGCTTGAAGAAAAAATTTGGCTCTGAGCCAGTTATCGATATGATTGTTTTGGGGTGTTTTATTTGATAGAGCGCGATAAAATTATGGAACTCCTGGACGGATACGACATGGCCGACCTGCGGGTGGGCATGATTGCTTCACACTCCGCCCTGGACGTTGCCGACGGCGCTGTGGAGGAGGGGTTCAGAACCCTGGCAGTCTGCCAGGAAGGGAGGGACAAGCCCTACGTCAAGTACTTCCGGTCCTGTCGCACCAATGACGGACGGATCGTCAGCGGCATGATCGACGAAGTCATGATGCTGAAGAAGTTCAAGGATGTGCTGGGGCCGGACAACCAGGAGGCTTTGCGAAAGAAGAACGTCCTGTTCGTCCCCAACCGCTCGTTCACCTCCTACTGCGGCATCGACGCCGTGGAGGATGAGTTCGCCGTCCCCCTGGTGGGAAGCCGGAACCTGCTCCGGTCCGAGGAGCGCGGGGACAAGAAGGACTACTACTGGATACTGGAGAAAGCCGGACTGCCCTTCCCCGAGCAGATTGAGCCGGAGGAGATCGACCAGTTGGTGATGGTCAAGCTGCCCCACGCCGTCAAGACCCTGGAGAGGGGATTCTTTACCGCTTCGTGCAGCGAGGAGTACTATCAGAAGGCTGAGACCCTGCTTCGCCAGGGAGTCATCGACCAGGACGGGATCGACCTGGCCCGGATCGAGAGGTACATCGTAGGCCCGGTATTCAACCTGGACTTCTTCTACTCCCCTCTGACGGAGATGATCGAGCTGATCGGTATCGACTGGAGGTTCGAGACCAGCCTGGACGGCCACGTCCGCCTTCCGGCGCCCCAGCAGCTCACCCTTAACGAGAGCCAGATCAACCCGGAGTACACCGTCTGCGGCCACAACTCAGCCACCCTGAGGGAGTCACTGCTGGAGAAGGCCTTCGAGCTGGCGGAGAAGTACGTGGCTGCCAGCAAAGAGTATTACGCCCCGGGCATCATCGGGCCCTTCTGCCTGCAGACCTGCGTGGACAAGGACCTGAACTTCTTCATCTACGACGTGGCGCCCCGCATCGGCGGCGGGACCAACGTGCACATGGCTGTCGGCCACCCCTACGGAAACGCCCTGTGGAGGACCAACATGTCCACCGGCCGCCGGCTGACCAGGGAGATCCGCTTCGCCCTGGAGCAGGACAAGCTGGAGAAGATAATCACCTGAAAGGAAAGGGATGTATCGTCAGGAGGGGACCATGGGATTTCCAAAGAGGCTTCAAAAGACCCTTGACAAGATGGCGACCGGGGGGGACCCGCCGGTTCTGGTGGTCCCCGCCCTCCTGCAGAGGTACAGCACCGAGCGCCAGATGGCCATGGCCAGGCTGGGAATGGAAGACACCCGGGTGGAGAGCTGGCTGGTGGCCACCGGAAAGAACATACACTTCGTCCGCAGCGGCATCCTCTGGGACAAGGTGCAGTCCATCCCCCTGCACACCCTGACCGGCGTGGACTACGTGGACGAGTTCCACAACAACGCCCTCAAGCTGAGGGTAGGAGAGGCGGCGGAGAAGGTCATCTTCTACGACGACCTGGACGGCGTAAAATTCTACAGACTGATGAAAGATGTTTTAAAGGACAGGTAAAATGGAGCTGCGCCTGGTGGCCCACTGTCTATTGAATCCTTGCTCCCGGGTCAGGGGCCTGGAGGCACCGGGACCCCGGCCGGAGGGCCCGCTGATTCAGATTCCCTGCCCGGAGGCCCTCTACCTGGGGCTGGACCGCTGGGCGGTCACCAGGAACCAGCTCGACCTGCCCGAGTACCGCCGGTTCTGCCGCCGCATCCTGGAGCACTGCCTGGACATGGCAGAGATGCACAGCCGGCAGGGATTTCCGATAGTAATAGTAGGAGTGGCCAAAAGCCCCAGCTGCGGCGTTTGCAGCACCACCGAGGGCTACCGCGGGGGGCTGGTGAGAGAGCAGGAGCACCGCCATGTCCCCGGCCGGGGCGTGTTCATGGAAGAGCTGGAGAGGGAGCTATCCAGGAGGGGCGTTCCGGCAGAGTGGCAGGAGGCGGGGGATGTTTGATGCTGCGTTTAGAGAACCGTCACCCCGGCTCCTCTGAATCCCGGGGCCGTCTCCCCCCGGGGACCTTTAGCCCCGGATCTCCTCCAGGGCGGCCTTGAGCTTCCGATAGGTGACGCTGATGTGCTCGGGAATCACCCTGGTGTCTGCCAGAACGGGCATGAAGTTGGTGTCCCCGTTCCAGCGGGGCACGATGTGCAGGTGGACGTGATCGGCTATCCCCGCTCCAGCCACCTGGCCCATATTGATGCCGATGTTGAAGCCGTCGGGATTCATGGTCTTCCTGAGGATGGCCACCCCCAGGTCGGCCAGCTCCATCATCTCCTGCCGTTCCAGGTCGCTCCACCCCTGCAGTGAGGATGTGTGCCGGTAGGGGACCACCATCATGTGGCCGTTGTTGTAGGGATAGGCGTTCATGATCATGAAATGGGCCTCTCCCCGGTACAGAATCAGATTCTCGTCGTCCCGGTCCTGGCCCGGCTTGTCGCAGAAGATGCAGCCTTCACCCTTCTCGCTCAGTATGTAATCAATCCTCCAGGGAGCCCACAACGTGTCCATGAAAATCCCTTCTCACCTAAATCCATATACAAAGCCAATCCGCCCACAAAGGCAGACAGAACTTCAATCCGCTGGACGGCCGGGCTCGTAGATAACCTTTCGTCCCTCTATCTGCGGACTTTTCTCCAGGAACATCTTGATGGCCCGGGGGTAAGCCCGATACTCCGCCCTCTGGATGCGGGCCTTCAAGCTCTGATAGGTATCGTCCTCCCTGACCCTCACCGGGACCTGATAGATGATGGGGCCGTGGTCCACCTCCTCGTCCACCAGATGAACCGTAGTCCCGGTCCACTTCACCCCGTAGTCCAGAGCCTGCTGAAAGGCGTTGACTCCCCGGAAGGAGGGGAGGATGGCCGGATGGATATTGAGAATGCGGTTCCTGTAATGGCGGACGAACTCAGGCGAGAGTATCCGTTTGTACCCGGTGAGGACCACCAGGTCCACCCCCACGTGGTCTATGTACTCCCTCAGAAAACCATCGAAATCAGACCGGCTCAGGCCCCGGGGATCCACATAGACCCCCCGGACCCCAAACTCCCGGGCTATCTCCAGGGCTCCTGCGTCCACTTCATCTGCCAGTACGATTCTGACTTCCGCTGGCAGATACCCCGAGCGCGTGGCCTGTAAGATGTACCTGAGGTTCTCACCCCGCCCGGAGGATATTACAGCGATGCCGGTGGTCAAAGAGCATTACCCGGGACTGGCCCGGACCTCACTTTCCAAGGGTGATCTCTATTGCTGAGACGTTGGTCTCTCCCCGATCGGTATTCAGAGTCTCGGTGGAGATCTGTATGCTTTTGACACTCACGTCTGCTAAAAATCGACTTCGTGAAACCTCAGCAACGTCCACTGCCCTTGAGATCGCCCGCCCCCGTGCCATGATTCGTACATCCTTTGCGCCGCTGTTGAACTGCGTCACCACAGCCAGTACGTAGTTCATCACTGGTTTGTTGCCAACGAATACCACATCATCTTCTGCCATGGATATCACCACTTGGAATCAATCGTTGGAGTTAGAACCATATCCTAGATAAATTTACTGATTAAGTTGTAAAGAAGCGGACTAATGAAATTCGTGCCAGGGGGCCTGGAGCGCGCCGTCATCCCCCAGTTGGATTCCCCGGCTCCTAAAGCCCCACCGCTCACAGGTACCGGCCCCGGGCCTTGATCTCCTCCACCCTGGCCAGCACCTCCTTCGCCTTCTCGTAGGACTGGAGGTAGCCCTCCTGGAAGGCTGAGATCAGCTCCTGGGCCCGATCGTGGGTGCTGATCAGGGTCTGGAAGTAGACGTGCACGTCCACCCCCTGGGCCTCGATCCCCCAGTCGTGGTAAGCCAGCCCGAAGTCGATGAGGTAGAGCCGTTCCCGGTAGCGCATGATGTTGGAGGTGGTGAGGTCTCCGTGGACTATGCCGCATCTGTGCAGCCGTCCCACCATCACCCCCACCTGCCGGGACAGCTCAGGTGTGACCACCTCTTTCAGCCTGACTCCGCCTATATACTCCATCATGATCTCGAAGCGGGAGAGGTCCATGATGATGGGGGTGGCCACCCCGCACCTCCGGGCCTCGGAGATTATGCGAGCCTCTCGAACCGTCCGCTCGTGCCTTATCTGCTCGTCCAGCTCCGGCACCCGGTAGCTCTTGGGAAGCCTCAGCTTCCGGACCACTCCGTCCTCCACGGTCAAGACGGCCTCCGCCCCCCTGCCGATCTCACTCTCCATTATGCAAAACGCCTCCATGCCTGCACCAGCCCCACACAGCCCGCCACCATCATATCTCCGCCGGGGGCGGCGGAAATCACCTCCGGGAACCATTTC
>JAAEEW010000032.1 GCA_013415595.1 Methanosarcinales archaeon
GTGATGATAAGGAAAAGCCTGGAGAGAGCCGGCCAGGAGTCTCCCCTGGACGTAAGGCCCCTTGGCAGCCTGAAGACGCTAAAAGAAGATCTGGATATCCCGTCCTCGGCGACAATCGGACTGGAACAAGATGTCCTTCCTTACAGCATCTATTCCCGGATCAACCGCTCCCTGGGAGACGCCAGGTTTGTCGACGTCTCCGAGAGGATCAAGCACCTGCGGTCGGTGAAGTCCGATTTCGAGATCGATCTGACCACGGAGGCGGCAAGAATTGTGGACGCCGGACTGGCCTCTGTACCCGAGCACCTCGAGGAGGGGATGAGAGAGATCGATCTGGCAATCGTGGTGGAAGGGACCATGCGGGCCCTGGGCCATCAGGGATTGATACGATTTCGCCGGTTCAACCACGAGCTTCCCCTGGGCCACCTCATGTCCGGCCCCAACGCCGCCACGCCCAGCTTCGTGGCCTCTCCCACCGGCGGAAGGGGCGTGTCCGTCCTCCACCCCCAGGGGCCGGGCTACAGGAAGATAAAGAGAGACGAGCCGGTGCTGGTGGACTTCGGCGGAGTCTACAACGGCTATACCGCCGATGAGACCCGGATATTCTGCCTGGGAAAGCTGCCCCGGGAGCTGGAGGACGCCCACCAGGCGGCCCTGGAGATTGAGGAGGCCATAGCCAGGGCGCTACGCTCCGGGGCCACGGGGAAGGATATATTCAATCTGTCCGAGTCAGCAGGGGAGAAGCTGGGATATCAGGATTACCTGGGAGGGCCCCCGGGAGCCAAGTGCGGATTCGTGGGGCACGGAGTCGGCCTGGAGATTGACGAGTATCCGGTGCTGGGACCGGTGGACCACCCCATTGAGCCGTGCATGACCGTGGCCGTAGAGCCCAAGATGATCTATCCCGGCCTGGGAGTGGTGGGGATAGAGGACACCTTCCTGACCACCTCCGATGGAGCAAAGAGGCTGACCATGCTGCCTCAGGAGATATGGCAGGTGTGAGGACGGCATAGTGTCCAGGGCGGCAAAGGAAGCGACTGAGGCCCTGACATCGCCTCTGACCATGGCCTGACCGGGGGCCGCATGTCTGGCCGCCCGTCCGGTCGAATGGACGGTTCACATCGCCGGTCGCATGTCCGGTCGCACGGCGGATTGAATGGACGGTCACACGGCCGGTCGAATGGACGATTGAATGGAGGATTGATGGACAGTCAATGGCTGATAGCGTGGCCAGAATAGGATTGACAGAGATTTCAGCCGCCCAGGGCCAGTGCCGGTGCGTTTCCATCGAATGGCCCATATCGCCGATCGGGCGGCGAGAGGGTCTCCCGGGGACGGCCTGGTCAGGTACTCAGGTTCCCCGGGGGAGGGGCCGGTTCTGCCCCCGGACATCCTTTGCCCCGCCCCGGAGGGAGCGCGGGCGCGGCTTTCAGGAGGCAACCCTCCGGCCTCATTTTTCAATGGATTCGAACTCTGAGACGTCCAGGAACCAGTAGCCTTCTCTCAAGACGGTCCGGGAGCCGGCAATCTTCAACCGGTTTTTGAACAGGGGACCGTCGGTGACGAAGGTGTGGAACTCGCCGTTCTCTCCGCAGGGATCGATGGCCCTGTCGTGGCGGCGAAGGTCCCCCGCGAAGTCCCTGTCGATCTTCCGGCCGAGCCACTCCGGCCCCAGCAAATCGGCCTTGACGCTGGACACCATCACCTCGAAGCCGGCCTCGATTAATTCGGCTATGATCTGATTTGAATCCCGGTTCCATAGAGGCATCAACAGCTCCAGGTCCATGTCCCGGCAGATCCGGTCCACCAGGTTCTTGTGGGTCTCGATGTGCCCGAAGACCGCCCCGTCGATCCGGGCCCCCTGCTTCCTCAGATCGCCCACCACCCGCTTGAATTCCTCCTCGTAGGAGAGGAAGTCCCTCTGTATCATGCCCACACCCAGGGCCGCGGCCTGGAAAGTCAGGAGATGGGGATTTATGTCGTGGGACCCCTGTTTCCTGGCGTTCTTGAAGTGCAGGAGATGCGAGACCTGGTAGCCGGCCTGGACTGCCTTATAAAATGACAGAGCTCCGTCCTTGCCCCCGGTCCAGGAGACGACCACCCGGCCCCGGATTCCGTTGTTCGGACTGGAATTATTCAGACTGGGATTCGGACTGGAATTAGTGCTCATGGTGCGATTCAGAGGCTTCATGTGGAAAAAAGTTTTTGTCTCTTTCACACCCCATTCCGGCCCCGGGTGCCGGAGACTCAGGCACAGAGACTTGCGAAACCATATAAGCCTGGAGAGCCGTCTCCCGGGAGATCATGACTGAATGGCCGGCTTTCCTGGTGATGCTCGCCGCCATGCTGGTAAGGACGCTGACCGGATTTGGGTCTGCACTGATCTCCGTTCCCCTTCTGTCCGTCTTGTTCGGAGCGAAGTTCGCCATTCCCTTCATCATGCTCTACGAATGCCTGATCGACATCATGATCCTGGCCAGGGAGGACCAAAGGGCGGTCAAAAAGGACCTCAAGATGGCTCTTCCCCTGCTGATTGCCGGGCTGGTGGGAATACCCCTGGGAACGGAGGTTCTCATCATGTCCAGCGAGAGGCTGCTAAGAAGCATCATGGGAATGGCCCTGATACTGTTCTCCCTGCTGCTGCTAATGAACTTCGACCTGAGAATCAGGAGAGAGCAGTCGGGATTTGTCCTGGCCGGCCTGGCCGGGGGCTTTCTATGCGGAAGCATCGGCATGCCTGGCCCGCCCATGGCCCTTTTGCTGAGCAGCCAGGGATTTGGCAAGGAGACCTTCCGGAGAGTAATGGTGATATTTCTAACCGCTATTGATGTTTTTACTTTTATTTATTTCGTGCACAGGGGCCTGATAACCACAGACATGATCCTCCTCAGCCTGAAGCTTCTGCCGGCCCTGGTCCTGGGATTCCTGCTGGGAAGCCTTGCCTATGCCAGGCTGGAAGCCATCTACTTCAGAAGAGTGGTGTTGATGATGACCATGACTGCCGGGATGATCCTCCTGGCAAGCGAACTTCGATTGTGATCCGAAGGAATTTATCGCCA
>JAAEEW010000211.1 GCA_013415595.1 Methanosarcinales archaeon
CCTGGTCACCGGAACGTGGACGATCTGCGGGTCAGACTCCACCAGGCAGAGCAGCTCCTGCAGGTTGACGCAGGGGACGCTGGCCACAAAATCGATGCCTGTGCCCTTCAGGCCCCGATAGACCGCCTGGCTGGGACTGATTTCGTTCATGCCGATACTTTAGAGGGCGCAAGGTACATCAAAATATTGTTCATAACGCAGCGCGATGGTGACGGGATAAATGCCGCTTGCTGCCAAAGGAGCCATCCCTGCCGAGGGAGCAAATTTTTTGGCTCCGGCGAAGGATCTGATCTCCCCTCCTTTCGCATAGCCATGCCCCTTCGAGACGCATGCTGGGAAACAAATCTATCCGCTTAGCTTTCAGCTCCTGGGGCCTGGGGCCAGGGACTTTTCGGCCTTTTGGGACCATTCACTTTTGGCCACAATGCACAAAGCATAAAATAGTAAGTATGTTCATTATCTATGTTAAGGAATCTCATTTCGGGTGAGCATTATGAAAAAATTAACTTATTTCATGGCAGTTGGCCTGCTGGCTCTGATGTTGTCCTTTTGCGCCAGCGCCAGCATGAGCCAGTTCGCTGGAAAATGGACCAATGTGGACCCCAACACCGGAGGCATCACCACCCTGGACATCACCGTCTCCGGGACCTCGGCCCAGGTGCACGCCTGGGGCAAATGTCATCCCTCGGACTGCGACTGGGGTTCGGTGAATGCCTACGCCTTTGGACCCGACGTCTCGTCCAATCTGGTGAACAGCGCCCAGGCCCTTCTGGCGGTGTTCAATGCCGGCCATTCCCAGACCACCCTGGTGATCCAGACGGCAGGAAACCGGCTGAAGGTAATTGCCCTGGACCGGTTCACCGACAACAGCGGCAGAACCAACTACGTATCGGAGTACACCTTCCAGAAGAGCCAGGTCGGCCAGCTTATTCCGGGCACCATGATAGGACCGGCTGTCAGCGCGGCCATGACCAGGCTTCCTGCCCCGGTTCAGAAGTCCCCGGCATCCGAGTCGGTATTCAGCATATATCCCCGGACCACCACTCTGAGATGGGCGCCCGTCAACGGAGCGGCCTCTTACACCGTGGAGGTTGACTGCTTCCACTGCTGCCAGTCGGGAGCATGGTGTACGGACATGGGCGAGACCTGGAAGGTCGTCCCCGGAATAGCCGACACCACATACACCTTCGACTTCGTGGGAGCCCAGCCAGGAAGGTGGCGGGTGTGGGCAGTGGACTCCTCCGGAAATGAAGGATTCAAGTCCGGCTGGTGGAATTTCAGATACACCAGATAGAGGAAAAAAATACCAGGGGTGATTTGACCGGCACCCCATCCCTTTTTCCCGGGAGCGATTGGCCGCTTTCGAGGACTTCCCCCGGGGATTCAAGCGGTTTTCTCAAGGCGGTTTTCGATCACCAGCGGGCCTGCGACCAGGGCGGCGAAATTCCGAAGGCTGGGGACGGCGCCAAATGGGCAGGAGAGGGCAGGAGTGCCCAGGGCGCCTCTCTTTTGGACATCCCTGGCCAAACCGCTCACCGTAAAAATTATCCTGGAAAAGGCATTAATAGCCTGATGGATTATTAGTGACAAACCTCTCTGGAAAAGACTCGCTGGACCTGGGCCCACGGACAGAAGAGGGGTGGCGCAGCTAATCCGGAGAGGCCGTCTGGACGGGCCGCCGGCTCCCAGGCAAAGATTTCGGGGGATGATACAACGACTCAGCCTTTGAGGATTCTGGGGATGGCCGACGTTCACGACCACATCTCAGCTCTGAGCACGATCCGGGACCTGGACGCCGACCTCATCGCCTTTTGCGGCGACCTGCATAACGACAGCCAGGCTGAGCAGGCCCGGCCGGTGGCCGAGGCCCTGGCCGCCCTTGGCCCTGTGGTGCTGATCGTCCCCGGCAACATGGACCCCCGCCACCTGGCACCCGGGATCTGGGAGCGGGCCGGGCTGAAGAACATCCACCAGACCAGCTACCGTCAGGGGGGCTGGGGCTTCATCGGCCTGGGGGGGATGGTGCTGCGCAATCCCCGCAGGCTGGGGGACCCCACTCGCTACTACCACCTGGAGGAGGAGGTCTACAATTCCCTGGTCCGGTCCTGCCGGGAAATCGCGGACTGTCCAGGAAAGGTCGTGGTGACCCACCAGCCGCCCTGGGGGGCCTGCGACCTGCTCTACAACGGCCAGAGGTCGGGCTCCACCTCCCTTCGCCGTTTCATCGAGGAGCACCAGCCGGACCTGGTGCTCTGCGGCCACATCCACGAGGACCGGGGAGAGGCACTGGTGGGGACGACCAGAGTGGTCAATGTGGGAGAGATGAGAAAGGGCTATGCAGCCCTGGTGGAGCTGGGCGACGAGATCAAAGTGAGCTGGGTGGAGCCAGGTGGACACTGCCTTGAAATACTTTGAAGAGCATGAGTAGGAGTAAGAGTGGGAAATTAGTCAGTTGGCAAGCCCGAGGGGACAATTCGAGATCTGGGCAAAGGCAGCCTCAGGCATATAGAAGAGGCATCGTTGGCTGGAATGGGGCTCTCTGGAGAGGTGTTCCCGGACTTGGGCTTATTGAACGAGGGTTCTTTCAAATAGAGAGATCAGGAGACGAGGCTTTTTGGATGAAAGTTCCCGCATGAGGGCTTGAGAAGAAGGGATTTGTGAGGAGGAAGAGATGAGAACAGCAATCCTGACTACGATTGTCGGTCTGGCAGTCATTTTGCTGATATCGTTCAGCCAGGGGCAGGTTCCGATCTGGCAGCCGGGCTCGGTTCCCTATTATCCGTCATATCCGAATTATCAGTCTCTGGAGGTCAACCTATCTCCGCAATACGATTGGCTCATGCCGGACTATCTATATCAGGGCCGTTATGTGGGCTACGCTCCCTACTACTATTATGACATCCCCGAGCCCAGGACCTGGCTATGGGGCGGTCTGCCGGTGCCCTATCCGGACTACGGCTCCTACCGCTATGAGGTGAAGTACCCCATATATCGGTGGCCCGATCACCCCTTGCAGGATCCCTACTCCTTCATATCCAGCAACGTGGGGTATGGATACGTGGGCGGCCAGCCGGTGGTGGTGCTGGGCAAGTCGTGGATGGAGAGGTTCAATCAATCGGCCATCATCCTGTAGCTCCGGACCGGCGAGGAAGCGCGGTGCCCGGGTGACGAAAGAGGCGTACGTGGGAGTCAGACTCCGTCCCGGAACGTTTCATTCAGTTCCTCTTTCAGCACTCTGTAAAACTCGTCCCTGGCCTGCCGCTCCATCCAGGGACGATGCCCGCAGCTATTCAGCAGGACGAACCTGAAGTCTTCCAGGGTGGCGGAGAGGGGCTGCCTGACGCCCTTTGCCGGGTGTGGATCGTAGTCGCCGTGAATGGCCAGCGTCGGGCATCTGATCCTCTTTCCCAGACGCAGGAGATCTCCCGTCTGCCTGAGCTTTGCAGCCTCCTTCCACACGCCGGCGAAGATATCCCCACTGCAATCGATCATCCCATTAGTCTCCGCATCAGAGGGCAGTGGATCGCAGGTGTCGGACGATGAGAATATCTGGCCCAGCCGGCACAGGGACAGGTCTTTCTCCAGGTCCATTGATCGATCATCATTCAACGATTCCATAATGAATTCGGCCTCTCTGGCCTCCTCCCTGGACAGGCGGCCTAGCCTGGTCTCCAGGATGCCGGCAGCGTATTTCTCTTCAAAGGGAGCGCTGCCAATCAGTATCAACGACCTTGCCAGTTGAGGATATCTTGCCGCCAGGATGAAACTGAGCCAGGCTCCCCAGGAAAAGCCGACCAGGGCGACCGGGCAGTCCCCCTCAGCTTCCAGAACCCCTCTGAGCTCTTCAACCTGCCCGTCCACCGATTTTGCGGTCTGCAGCGGCTCCAGGACTCCCCAGTGGGACTTTAGCCTGGCGGCTAAAGGAGCCATCTCTCCCCGTGCTCCCGGCCCGCCATGGACGAGGGCGACTCTCCACGGCGGGCTTCCGTATCTTCTCAGGCGTTCCATATCGGTCTGCCGTCCACCAGTCTTTTCTGTTCAGATGTATCTGGCCGCGATGCATTCATTGCTCTTGTCAAATGAAATTCACTGGCTATTTAAGCCGATCTGAAAATGACTCCATGGAGCCAGAGGCCATCAAGCGCTTCAGGGAAAAGTCCATTCACCCGGGATATCCATTCATTCCCTGCTCTGCATCGCTCTGCATCCGTGTTTTTAGTAAATTTTAAATAGTTATTCGTCCTTTTGTCTGTTCAAATTTATCTTTCGTAAATGTCTCGGCCATGAAAAAGAGTTTAATCGCCCTGATAATAGTAGGATTACTTCCAGCCCTGGCTCTTTTCTTGATGCAGCGAATAATACCATCAATTCTTCTTCTGCTGGTGGTCCCTTTTTTCTCATTGATTTTATGGACGATTAGAAAGTCCTCCCTGTTTTGGATCACATCAAGGTTCGGCAAGGTCTGCCGATGGCTGGACCGGGGGTGGAGGGCCCCTCTGGTCCTGCTCTTCGACGTGACCCTGGCCGTGGTCGTGCTGCGGGGCGCGTTTTTCTTACTGGCCGACGCCCTGCTGCCAAAGATTGTCAAGCTGAATGCCGGGGTCACCAGCACCATTCTCTTCAATCGTTCCCCTGTCAGTCTCTCCAATGCCAGCCCGCTGATAAAATCAAACGTTTCTCCATTCCTCTTCAACGCCTCCCCACTTTCAAGCAACACTTCCAACCAGACGCTGGTCAATGGGAGCGTCTCCATCGGCACGTTTCATGGGGGGGCATTCACCGAAATCCTGGCCAACGAGGGCCTTTTCATCCACGGCCGTCTCATCGATTTGACCCCCTTCGATCAAGCCCTGGCCCTGATCCTGGACACCCTGTGGTTCCACTGGCAGGAGATCCTGGTCGTCTGGCTGTTATTCGAGATCCTGCAGAATATGGCCCGGGCCTCCAACCGGCTGTCCATCAATTTCATCGAGGCGGGGAAGGGAAACGGCTCCGGCGGCTCTGAGAATGACAAGTCCAAAGGGACCAGGTCAAACGCAGAAGGCCTGACCGACCTTCTGGTGCTCCACCTCAACCGCATCAACGAGCTCTACCGGGTGGTGGATGAGAGGAGGGCCATACCTTCGGCCTCCGGCCCGGGAAGGCCGGTGGATGCCAACATCAAGACCGACGAGAGCGAGCTGATCCCGGAGAATACGGATCAGGCCTTCAAGCTGTGGAATATCCAGATACCGGTCAATCTGATCCTGAAGCTGGCCGTCCGCCTCATGAACGGCCCCAGGATAACGATATCCCTCCGCACCCTGGCAGACGGAAAGAGCGTCCTCATAGCCAATATGGTTGGTCGCCGGGGGTCCCAGAGCTGGCTGGTGGAATCGACCACCAAACTGACAGAGGAATCTCGCCAGGAGGAGAAGCCCCGGGAGGTGGAGGAGATGGTGAAGGAGCTGGCCTACAGAATCCATGCCTTCCTGGCCTTTGGCGATGCAAACCGGGTGAGCAAGTGGCGGGCCAGGTATCAGTTTGCCGAAGGACTCCGGTTCTATCGCAACGCCCTGGTGAGCACCTCCAGCCGGTATTACAGTCTAAAGCTGGCAGAAGATAATTTCATGAGAGCCATAGAGGAGGACAACTCCTTCGCTCTGGCCTACTACAATCTGGGGGTGGTTTACGCAGAGCTGGGCCAGATGGAGGCTGCCAACTCCGCATTCACCATGGCTACAGAATGTGATTCCCAAATGGCTGAGGCCTACTATGCCCTGGCCATGAATATCTACAGCATGGCAGAGAGCTGCGAGGACGATTTATGCAGGCTGTACGATAAGATTCCTGGCCTGGTCCAGCCTGATTCTACCGAAAAAATCAACGCTGGCAATGCCTCCATCTGCCGTTCGATGGCCGCGGCATCTGATGATGGGAATGCCTGGTTGTCCAGCCAGAGAGCGGAGGATTTCTTCAAGATCAAGATAAAGATTCCCTCCCACAGCCAGCGAAGCCTGGCCCTCGAGTATAAGAAGGTCATCAGCCTTAGCGATCATGCCATTAAGATTCTTAAAGCCAAGGCCAATCCGCTGAATTGGGACTACGAGAAGCTCTCCCATGCTTACAACCTGAAGGGCAATGCCAGGAGACATCTGGCTGCGGTGTGGATGAATGAAGAGCCCCATTCATC
>JAAEEW010000033.1 GCA_013415595.1 Methanosarcinales archaeon
GGGGTTAACAATTGGATATATATTTTTAGATAGTCTGTGAAAACTTGTTTTCAGCGCTTTGTTCAATATTGGCATCTATTATTGTTAAAAAAGGCACCAGCGACATTCTGTCGGATAAGTATGCTCCGGCCGAATACGCACCTCCTACCAGCACTCCGGCTTTGCTGAAGCCTGCAGCATTCGGAGAGAGAATATCCCGCGAGCTTTACATGAGCTATCAGATAGACAGCTCTGAGGCGTCATCCTGAGGCACCGTCATGAGGGCAGTAGCGGCAAAGGCAATAATAATTCTGCTTCTGATCACGTTGAACATTCCCCTGCTGGAGGGAAAGATCGGGTACAGCCTGAACGTGGTGGTCAATAACTCGACCATGCAGTCCCACTGGAGCAGAAGCGAATCCACGTCCAAGCTCAAGGTCCAGTCGGAGACCAGGGTCTCAGGAGACGGAAATTATTCGAACTATCTCAAGATCAGCGGGCTTGCCGGGATTGGCATGCACGACCGCACCCACGCCAACCAGGGTCGGCTGGCCATAAGGGACACCCTTCAGGTGGAGAGCTCGGAGAACTGGATCGACATCGAGGAGAGGGTGACCGACAATTCCGAGCAATACAGCGTGGAGATAAATGAGAGCCTGCCTACCTCCATTTTCAACAACAACAGGATCTTGTATCAGGGAGAGGGGATCCGGGTCAATAACGTCTACACCACTCGGGAGGACCGGGTGGAGACCTCTTTTCAGGCCAGCAAGTTCACCCGGAGCGTGGCCTTTGCCGCCTATCGGGATAAGGCTCTGATTAGTGCAAGAGTCACTCCCTCCGGCGCCACCGAGGTGGAGCACAAGAACGCCGGCATGGCCTTCAAGCTGTCTTCTGCCAGCGATATCTACTCGGGAATCCGGTTTGTCTCCGGAGACGATCTGGTGGAGGAGGATTATCTCGGCCAGTTCGCCCTGGATCAGAAGGTGATGACCCAGAGCCGGTTCAACTTAACCGAGGCTGGCCAGTGGTCGGGCTGCTGCATCCTGCCCGCATTTTCCCTGAACCGGACGTCTTCTGATGCGAATGAAGATTGATCTAATCTCTCAACTGCAAATATTCAAGAGGTGAAGAGGATATGAGAACTGCAACCTGGGCCATACTGGCCTTATTGATATGTGCCGCCTCCCTTTGCGGAGCCGAGGACGACTCTGCGAAGGTGGATTCAACGGGGAATCCTATAGCTTCGGACCCCGAAATAGACAGCCATGAGTTCAATGAATCAGCGTTCACAGAGCAGATGGACAGAGCTTGGATAGAGTACACCGAGGACTTCGTGTATGCCAGCGGAATTCTGGACAGATATGTGAAAGGAAATATCACCGCCGAGCGGGCCCTGACCGCCACGTCCAGCGTCTATCTGCTGAACTCCAGGACGCTCTTCGAACTGCAGGATATGGAGCCCCCGGAGAAATACGCAAATTACTACGACCTTACCCTTCAGACCCTGACCACCTTCCAGGATTACCTGTGGAGCCTTGGCAAGTACTTTGAGACCACCGACACGAAATACGCCGCACTCTCCAGCAATTATTACAATATGACCAGCAATCTGGCACAGAGGGGGCTGGAGGAGGCCATGTTCATCTAAGCCGCATTTCCGTTAATTTAATTTTTAATATTTTAATCTCCTTTGCAGGATCAAATGCATAGCATCTTCGTCTATGGGATCGTCGTCATCTTATCTTCGTTACCGTATATTCGTCCATGGTTCCCCATCTGTCAGCGGAAGCTAACGAAGAGCACGACCCAGGGGAGCCCGCAGTGCCTGCCTGTGGCTGAGGGTAGCCCTGCCGAAGCTTCGAAGAATCAAAAAAATTAGATAATTAAAAAAAATTAAATATTTAGAATCTATGCGATCTATGCAGATCTGGGCTCGATGCCGTCAGGCTCCACCAGGAACCAGATGGAGTTGACCCCCTGTCCCAGGATGTCCCCGGGCATCTTGTCCTCGGCGTACAGGTACAGCGGCCATCCCCTGTAGGTGGTCTGCGGGCTGCCGTCGTCCCTGGCGATTGTGGAGAAGTCAGAGGCGTTGAGCTCGAGGGGCACGGTGATGTTCTCCGCGTAAAACGGCGGCCAGATGGCGGCGCACTCCTGGTTGCAGGCGCTGCCGCTCACCGATGCGTCGTTTTGGAAGTAGTACAGGGAAAATCCGGTCTCATTGGTCAGGTACATTCCCGACGTCTCGTTGGTGGCCAGGCTCTCGTTGGCAGCGATGCCCACAGAGAAGGCGGTCATATCCACGGCCATGGCAGTGGTAGCCAGAACGGCGACAGCCAGGGCCAGAACGATTATTCTCGATCTAATAGACAAATTAATCACCCCACTGCCAGGTAATTAGGCGGGGCTGGCTATAAAAGGTTTCTTGCCGCCCTATTTCTATTTATAAATCAACATATTTTATAAATTTGCTTTCAGCAAGAGTGGAGCCCCGGGATAAACTGCCGGGATGCTACAGAACCATCCCGGGAAAGAAGCAAGGGGAAATCATCTGTAGTCTTTCAGGCCGACGTCTGAGACTCTTGCTTTTATGGATTTAACGATCTCCTCCTGGGATACGGTCCTCCCGCTCGAGGAAGTCCAGTCCGTGATGGATCGCCAATCGCTATTAATCCGAGCATAATCCATGTACTCCTCGATAACCGCGTTGAGATCATCTCCCACCACAAGAACTAAAATATCGTATCTCTTTCCGATGTCGCCCTCCAATCCTGCTCCGAGGTAGGCATTGCCGGTGAAGCTCAAATCCTCACGGGGGGTCAGGGGGCTGCCGGACTGAGGGTAGTAGTTCATCAAGGCCTCACGGGGATTGACCACGATCCACAGATGCTCCTTTTCGAGCAGCGGCACGTTGATCTTGCCCTCCAGTGCCACAGGGCTGTAGATATCCTCTCCATCGAGGGGAGATTGCACTAATACACTGATGGCCCGGTTGACGGATAGCTTTATTTTCGATCCGGCGGTCACGGCATCGCATCCTGCAGGGTCCTGTTGGAAGACGTGGTCTTCTTCCACAGATGAGTCTCTCCCTTCCACAATTGTGGCATTTAGTTTCACATCTTTTAGCGTCTGGATGGCTTCCTCTTCCTCCATGCCTATGACATTCGGAATGCCTCCCAGGCTGATGGCTACCTTAACCGAGGAATTCTTTTGGATGTAGGTGCCAGCCTTTGGATCCTGAGTTCCAGGAATAATATAATTTCTCTCAATCGTGCAGTTGAACCTCTCTTTGAACTCCGGCCTCAATCCGGCTTCCTCCAGCCTGGCCGCAGCCATGTCCTTGCTAAGGTCGGTGAGGTCTGGCATCTGTGAGATATTCTGATCTTTATACGGGCCAAAGACATATACCAATCCTATTATAATAAATATTATAGAAATTATTGCGGCCAGCTTCCAGGTTTTAATGTTCACCCTCTCCCGGATCATCTTTGATAACTTTTTCAATATTCCCATGACCACCTGAGTGATCAATCCTGCAGCAACGCCCACAACTACGGCTGAAATTATAGGACCTTTCAAAAGCTCAATGAGGTTTAACAAGGGCAAAGAGTATCCTCCCGCACCAAAAAGAGAGATTAGGTGTTGGGGTATAAAAATTTTTGGTATAAGTATGTGACTTTAGTTATTATTTCGCCTACCTTTTAGCATTCCGTCTCCGCCGCCAGTCTCTCATAAATCTCCTCCACCAGCCTGGTGGGGGAGACGCTGTTCATTTCCATTCCCAGGTCCTCCGGCCCCAGCCCCAGGGCAATCCCTGCCAGCTGGGTCACGTACAGGATCGGAATGTCCAGCTCTTCTTTGAACCTGTTCTCCAGGGCCCGCTGCTTGGCGTCCAGCATCAGGTGGCACAGCGGACAGACGGCCACCACGGCGTCAGCTCCAGCAGCCTTTGCGCTATGCAGGATGCGAAATGCCGACTCCGAGGCCGCGTCCTCCTCGGCCATGAAGATGGGGCCGCCGCAGCACAGCATGCCGTAGGGGTAGTTCACCGGCTCGGCCTGCAGGGCAGCGATGAGCTTCTCCAGCATCCGGGGATTTTCCGGGCTGTCCATTCCCTCCTTTGGCCTGGTCAGGAGGCAGCCGTAGTAGGGGGCCACCTTCAGGCCCTTCAGGGGAACTACAATCTTCTTCTGGTTCTCCTCCCCCATCAGCTCCCCGGCCAGGACCTCCAGGACGTGCTTCACCTCGGCCTGGCTGTATTTTTTGTCCAGTGCCGAGTTGACCTTTTCTCGCACCTGGTGGTCTTCCAGTCGCTTTGCGGCGATTCGGAGGTTGCTGTAGCAGATGGAGCAGGAGGCCATAATCGGCAGGTCGGTCTGGGACAGGTTCCGGGCAGCCAGGCCCACAGCTAAAAGCTCGTTGGAGCAGTGGGTAGCCCCACAGCAGTTCCAGTCCTCCAGCTCTTCCAGCTCCACGCCCAGGGCAGAGCACACCGCCCGGGTGGATAGCTCGTACTCCTTCCCAGTGGACCTGGCGACACAACCCGGATAATAGGCCAGCTTCATATCCATCCTCCCATCCGTCCTCCATTCTTCGTCCATTCCCCTGCCCGGCTCTTACTGGTCCTCATCCTTCCTTCAGCTCCTCGAAGATGCGCTTGATCTCGTCCTGGCCCCGGACGCAATCTCTGTGGAAATCGATCTTGCCTTTGGGCAAGAGCTCTATTCCCATGGTCATTATCTGCACCGTGGCCATTGGATTGGCCAGGGGATACCCGGCGGAGAGCAGAAACTCAGAGACCCGGCCGCAGTCCCTGATCTGGCGCATGAACATCTCCTCGAAGGCCTGGTCCTTGTTCTTGCCCCCTTCCTGCTCCTTGATGTGCTTTAGGGCTGCCACCACCGATTTGGGCCTGATGCTCCTCGGACAGCGAACGGTGCACAGCAGACAGGAGGTGCAAAGCCAAATCGACTGGCTGCTCAGGGCCTCCTCCTTCATCCCCTCCAGGACGAACCTGACCAGCTTTCGGATGCTGTTGTCCATCAGGTGGGCGGTGGAGCAGCTTGACGAACAGGTGCCGCACTGGATGCAGTTCTTGACCTCATCGCCGGCCAGCTTCAGGACCTCTTCTTTGAATTGGGCGTCCATTCTCCTCACCCCTCCGCTCCGGTCTCGTCGGCCCCGGGAGCTTTTGGACGGGCTCCATTTCCTTTTGCCTTTTCTGGCCCAGTCTCCCTGCCGGCTGCTGTCTCAACTGCAGTCTCGGATCCCATCACAGCTCCCGTCTTAGCTCCCTTCTCAGCTCCGGTCTTAGCTCCGGTCTTCGCTGCCGACTTTGCTCCTTTGACTGCCTCTGCCTTTGCTCCAGAGTCTGCTTTTGCATTTTCCGCTGACTCTGCCACTTTGCCTCCTGCACTCTCCGGATTCGTCCCCTCTCCGGCCTTCAGCCGGGATGCGATCTTCTCCGCCGCCTTCCTGGCCTCGTCTCGCTCCCACATGTAGCGCACCTTGGGCTTTCTCATGATCGGCTCCAGCCGGCCCAGCCGCTCCTCGATGAGCTTTAGCAGCTCCGGATCGCGTTTGGGCATCTCGATCTTGGGCAGGGGCACCTTCTCCAGCTCCGGGGGCTCTACAGTCCCGGAGACGTCCGGCCTCCTCTTCTCGCCGGTGAGGATGGACTTGATGGCGTCCTTCCACTCCTGGGCCCAGGGCTTGTCCCTGACCTCGGTATGGCTTACTTTGGTCCTCTCCACGTCTATGCCGAAGCAGTGGCAGGCGTTGACGCAGGCTCCGCAGAGGATGCACTGGTCCTTGACCACGGCGATCTTCCCATTGTCGTCCACGTACCAGCAGTCAGCGGGACAGACGTTGAAGCAGCCGTGGCAACCGGTGGGGTCGCACTTGACCAGGTTGGCGGGCAGGAGCTCGATATCTCCCTCGAAGGGGCGGATTACGTCCATGGCCTCGTAAGGGCAGACCAGCGAGCAGCGGCCGCAGCCCATGCACCGGTCCTGGTCCACGTCGATGGAGCCCTTGAAGTCCAGCTCGGCCTCCAGGGCCTCACCCTCCACGGCTATGGCCTCCTCCGGGCAAAGGCCGACGCAAAGACCGCAGTAGTCGCACAGGTCCTCGTCCACCAGCAGTTGCTCGAAGGGCACCAGGCTGCGGGGGTCCTTCTCCGCCTTCTCCATCAGCACGAAGGCTGGACAGAACCGGGCGCAGATCCCGCACAGATTGCACTTCTCCGGGTCCACCTTGATCGACCCCTCTATGCCCTCCCGCAGAGGTCCATAGTCTCCCCGGGTCCTGTTGAAGACCACGGTGATGGCTTCGGTGGGGCAGACCGGCTCACACAGGTCGCAGGGCAGACACTTCTCGTTGGGAGCCGCCTGGCTGAGGAGCCGGGGGTAGTCGGAGTCGTCTTTGATGTCCTGGTCGTTTACCGTGAACCGGTAGGCGTTGACCGGGCAGAAGTTGGCGCACATGCCGCAAAAGACGCACTCCTCCAGGTCTATCAGCACCGGGGGGGCGTCCAGGCCGGTGGCAATCTCGATGAGCGGCCCTTTTTGCAGGGCTACTTTGGGGCAGAGGGCTATGCAGATGCCGCAGCCGTTACATTTCTTGTAATCGTAGTCCAGGACCTTGGTGGAGTCCTCGGTCCTCTGGATGGACTTGATGTGGGATCCCTCGACATCCATGTCCTTCTCGATCCTCATCATCCGGATACCACCTCCCCTTCACCATCCGTATCGCCCTCGGCCGTGGGATGCGGCTCTGCCTCATCTCCGCCGCATCCGGCGTCCCCGACTTCTCCTGAGTCTCCTCCATCTCCGGTGTCTCCGCCGTTGCCGGCGTTTCCACCGTCTCCGCCCGTACCTCCCGGGCCGCTCCCAGGCGCAGGGGGCTCCTTGGGATGGGCCTCCCCGGTCCCTCGAAGCTCAGTTCCCACCGGCCCCAGCTCCTCGAGCTCCTCCACGAACTCCTTGACCCTGGCGGCGAAGATGTCGCCCTCGGCAGCGGCGCACCAGACCATCTTGACCCTCATGGGGCTGATTCCCAGGCTCTCCAGCAGGTCCTTCAGGACGTCCATCCTCTGCAAAGCCTGGTAGTTGCCTTTGACGTAGTGGCATTCCCCGGGACGGCAGCCGGCCACGATCACCCCTTCCGCCCCCCTCTTCAGGGCCTCCATGACGAAGGAGGGGTCCACCCGGCCGGCGCACATCACCCGGATGACCCGCACGTTGGTGGGGTACTGAATGCGGGAGGTCCCGGCCAGGTCGGCCCCGGCGTAGCTGCACCAGTTGCATAAGAAGGCCACGATGAAGGGGTACTCGCCCCTGACCTCGGTGGCCGCCCGGATCTGGGCCAGGATCTGCTCGTCGGAGAAGAGCCTCATCTGGATGGCGTCCACCGGACAGGAGGCGGCGCAGGTCCCGCATCCCTTGCAGGAGGCCTCGTCCACCAGAGCCGTCCCGTTCACGGTGATAGCCTTGGAGGGACAGGTGTCGATACACAGCTTGCAGCCGATGCATTTCTCCTGGTCCACGTGGGCCACGGTCGGGTCCAGCTCCAGCTCTCCCTTCATCAGCAGCTTCATGGCCTTGGAGGCGCAGGCGCTCCCCTGGGCGATGGAGACCTGAATCTCCTTGGGTCCGGAGGCGCAGCCGGCGATGAACACGCCGTCGATGTGGGCCTCCACCGGCCTCATCTTGGGGTGGGCGATCTCGAAGAAGCCGTCCGGCCTCCTGGCCAGGCCAAGCAGGGTTCCCACCACGTCGGCGTTGCGGTCGGGCTCCAGGCCGATGGACAGGACGGCGATGTCGTACATCTTGCGGGAGTACCTGCCCAGGAAGGTGTCCTCGTAGTGCAGGTAGATCTCGCCGTCCGCCTCCTCGATCTCCGAGACCCGTCCCCGGATGAAGTTGATCCCCAGCTTCTGGGCCCGCAGGTAGAACTCCTCGTACCCCTCTCCCCCGGCCCTCATGTCGATGTAGTGGATGCTGACGTCGGCGTCCGGGTACTTCTCCTTGATGAGCTGGGCGTCCTTCAGGGCGGCCATGCAGCAGATGCGGGAGCAGTAGGCGTTGCCCACCGTCTGGTCCCGGGAGCCCACGCACTGCAGGAAGGCCACCGATCGGGCGATCTTTCCGGTGGAGGGGCGCACGATCTCGCCCCCTGTTGGTCCTGAGGCATTGAGGAAGCGCTCGATCTGCAGAGAGGTGAGCACATCTCTGTAGCGGCCAAATCCGTACTCCTCTTTGCGAGCCGCGTCGAAGGGCTGCCAGCCGGTGGCCACCACTATGGCTCCCACGTCGAACCTGAAATCCTCCTGCTCCTGGTCGAACTTGACGGCGTCCGCCGGGCAGGCCTCCTCGCACCGGCCGCAGCCGATGCAGGCCTCTGGATCGATGCAGGCCACCAGGGGCACAGACTGGGGTATGGCCATGTAGATGGCCTTCCTCTTGCCCAGGCCGAAATCGTACTCGTCGGGCAGCTCCACCGGACAGACCCCGGCGCACTCGTTGATGCACCCTTTGCATAGGGTTTCGTCCACGTACCTGGGCTTCCTGACTCCGGAGACGGTGAACCGGCCCACCGATCCGTCGATGTTCAGGATCTCGGAGTAGGTCATGAGCTTGATCAGAGGGTTGGCGTAGACCTCGGCCATCTTGGGGGCCAGGACGCAGATGGAGCAGTCGTTGGTGGGAAATACGTCGGTCAGCAGGGCCATGTAGCCGCCGATGGTGGGCCTTCGTTCCACCAGGTAGACCCGCAGGCCGCTGTTGGCCAGGTCCAGGGCGGCGCTGATGCCGGCCACCCCGCCGCCGATGACCAGGGCGTCCCGGCTCACCGGCATGACCTCGGTCTGCAGGGGCCGGAGCAAAGAGGCCTTGGCCACGGCCATGCGTATCAGGTCTTTGGCTTTCTGGGTTGCCAGAGCCGGGTCCTCCATGTGCACCCAGGAGCACTGCTCCCGGATATTGGCCATCTCCAGCATGAACTGGTTCAATCCGGCATCGTCCAGGGTGCGCCGGAAGGTGGGCTCGTGCAGCCGGGGTGAGCAGGCAGAGACCACCACGCTGTCCAGCTTGTACTCCTTGATGTCGCTCTTGATGGTGTCCTGGCCAGCGTCAGAACAGGAGAATTGGAGGTCCCTGGCGACGGCAACGTTGGGAAGCGTTTCCGCGAACTTTTTCAGCTCCTCCACATCCAGGGTGCTTGCGATGTTGAGGCCGCAGTGACATATATATACACCGACATGCATCAGAAGGACTCCGATTTCTCTTTGGACTTCATCCACTTAAACCTATGTCATTATTGAGCTGCAAGTGTGCATGATATCCGCCGAAAGATTTCAAAGTGGGCTCAGGCCATAAAATAGCAGATGAAAACTTTTGCATTTGAGGCAGAGGGGCGATTTTATAGTATTTTGCGGATCTCCTGTCTGGCTGACAGGCCTGCAAGTCCATATGCACCCCCTAAGTCCATTCATTCTGATCTCCTGTGATCTGTGCATCTCCGCAGTTCCCACAGTTGGAGCTACAGGCCCAATAGAGCCACCGGCATAATTCACTGCCGTTTCATATCCTCTCCAGCCCCTGCTCCAGGTCCTGGATCAGGTCCTCTGGATCCTCGATGCCGGCGGAGATCCTGACCATCCCCGGGGATATTCCGATTCTCTCCCGCACCTCCGCCGGGATGCTGGCGTGGGTCATGGAGGCCGGGTGCTCGATCAGGGTGTCCACCGAGCCCAGGCTGACGGCCAGTGTGCTCAGCTCTACGGCATTCATCAGCTTCCGGGCTGCCTCCCGGCCCCCTGACAGATCGAAGGAGAGCATCCCTCCAAAGCCGCTCATCTGCCGTCTGGCCAGGTGGTGCTGGGGGTGGCTGGGAAGGCCCGGGTAGCGGACCTCTCTTACTTCCGGTCGGGACTCCAGGAACCGGGCCAGAGCCAGGGCGTTGGAGGCGTGCCTCTCCATTCGCAGGTGCAGGGTCTTGAGGCCTCGCAGGGCCAGCCAGGCCTCGAAGGTGCCCATGGTCCCTCCGAAGGAGACCGCCATCCGGCGCACACCCCGGATCAGGCTGGCCGATCCCACCACCGCTCCCCCCAGGAGGTCGCTGTGGCCGCCGATGTACTTGGTGCAGCTCTCCACCACGGCGTCTGCCCCCAGCTCCAGCGGGCGCTGAAAGCATGGAGAGGCGAAGGTGTTGTCCACCACCGTGACCGCGCCTGCCTCCCGGGCCATACTGGATATCTCGCCGATGTCGCTGATGGACATGGTAGGATTGGCCGGCGTCTCCAGGAAGACCATTCTGGTGTTCTCCATGAGGCCGGACCTGACCGCCTCCAGGTCGCTGGTGTCGGCGTAGCTCACCTGAATTCCGTAGCGGGGAAGGACGGCGGAGAACAGGCCGAAGGTGCCGCCGTAGATGACGTCGGTGGAGAGCAGGTGGTCCCCCTGCTGGAGGTGGGAGAGGATGACTGCTGCTTCGGCGGCCATGCCTGAGGAGAAGGATATCCCGGCTTCGCCGCCCTCCAGGGAGACCAGCTTCTCCGTGAAGGCGGAGTGGGTGGGGGTTCCCGGCGGAGCCCGGACGTAGACGTAGCCTGACTTTCGGCCGGAGAAGAGGGCCTCTGCCTCCTCGGAGCTGTCAAAGGAGAAGGACGAGGTTTGGTAGATGGGCGTGGCGTGGGCGCCGTAGGGATTGTGTCCCTCCCCGGCGTGGACGCACCGGGTTCCAAAGCCCCTCTCTCTTCTTTTCTCTCCCCTTTTCTCTCCCCTTTTCTCTCCCCCAACGTCTGCCCTTTGGTCCACCGCCTGCACCCTATCATTCCCGCCATCCCTCTGTGCACCCTCGTCCCTTTCCGCCCCGCTATCCTTCTGTGCCCCGCTATTCTTTCCTAGGGCCGTCCCCATGGTCTGCAATGCCATCTTCTCCCTCTCGTCATCTCCTGTCATCAGCATGACCTCCGGCCTGAAAGCGCGTTTGAGGGGATAACGATGCTCTTTCTAATGCTTCTTCTGGTCGGCCCGCCGCCACCTCTCCCCTCCCCTCCCTCGCCTCCCCCCGCCAGAGCCGGACTTCGATGGAAGAGCGGTGCAGAGCGATCCCGGGAGGCTGGGGAGGACGGTTGGGCCTGGACGGGGGTCTTTTTCAGTCTTCCCTCTCCACCTGGGCCAGGAACTCGTCGAGGATTTTGTTGAAGTGATCTGGCCGGTCCATGTGCAGCCAGTGGCTGGTGCCGGTTATCAGCAAAAACGGCAGATCGAGAACTGCCCGATGCAGGCTCAGGGGGGAGTCGTTCAGCGGAGTGATCACGGATAGCCGGGGCCCGCCGTAGCGGCCCAGGGCCTGCAGGGGATGGTAGGAGAAGACCTCTTTGAAGGAGCCAACCACCGTCTCCCGGGCAGTCTCTCTCAGATCCCGCATGACTGCATCCCGGACCCCGGGATTCGAGCCCTTCAGTATCTGGCTCCAGTAGTCCTCGACCACCGTTTGATAGGACCCGGAGGTCAGCAATTTCAGGAACTGACTCAGTTGTTCGGCCGGATAGCCGCCCGGGTCGCCGGCCACGTCCGCCAGCAGGAGGCCGGCCACTCTATGGCCATGACTGCCGGCGTAGGCAATGGCCACGGTTCCCCCGAAGCTGTGGCCCACC
>JAAEEW010000212.1 GCA_013415595.1 Methanosarcinales archaeon
GACAAAGAGGGCATGGAGAAGTGCTTCCGCCTGGGAAGGACGGTCGCCATGGGTCTCCAGAACTAAAGATGATCGATTTGGTGATCGAAAGATGAGGGCCGCCTAGACCCCCTGATTGGCAATGGGGGCCGGAAGGCCAAAGACTGATTCTTGACGGCCGGGATGGCCACCGTCCAGCCCGGCCCCACATTTTTCTGAAAGGCTGTCCTTCAGCTCCAGCGCCGCCTCCGTCTTCCCCGGGGCCCTTTTTTTAGCTTTTTAGCCCGGGGACGGATAGACGAAGATGCGGCCCTGGGGATAAGAGAGGCCCAGGCGGTCCAGATACTCGGCGTAGACCGCACCGGGGTCCAGACGGGCATCGGGATAGAATACGCTGGCCAGATAGGTCATCCCCACCACGCTATCCATGCCGAAGAGGACGTCCCTGTAGACCACGTAGACCCGGCCCTCTTCCACCGCCGGCACGCCCTCTGCTCCCGGACGGCTGGCCACCTGGTTGATGATCTCCTGGATGGCCTCCCCATCCCGGGAGGGATCCCAGCCCAGGCCCTTCCAGTCAGGAGAGACGGTCCTGGGGGTGAGGATGATGACATCCGGCTCCCGGGTGACCACCCACTCCCA
Organism: Methanosarcinales archaeon; assembly: GCA_013415595.1. GTDB lineage: Archaea > Halobacteriota > Methanosarcinia > Methanotrichales > Methanotrichaceae > JAAEEW01. The sequence goes on from JAAEEW010000212.1 coordinate 622, forward strand.
GCTCACCCGGGGATAAGAGGCCTGCTCCTGGACCAGATTCGATCCCCCGGCCTCCTCCATCAGGTCGTGCAGAGCTGATCCCCGGCCGTAGGTGCTGATCTCGCCCATGCCCGAGCCGGCCTCCCTCTCGGCATAGACCACGGGCCGCTCCCGTCCGGAAACGGCGTCCTTCACCGCCTGCAGATGCTCCTCGTTCCAGCGCAGGAAGTCGGAGGCCTCCGCCTCCCGGCCCAGCAGGACTCCCAGGTCTGCCAGCTCACGGGCCATGGTCTGTGGCCTGTTCAGGTCAAAGGCGGCCACGGCGATGTTCTGGAAAGGAGCCAGGCCGGCAGCCACGGCGTCCACGGCATAGGAGGCGCCGTTGTAGGAGCCCGATGGGTAGCAGATGACCAGGATGTCGGGGACGATCCGGTCTCCCTCCGTGGCCAGGCGGCCGATCTTTTCATAGTCGAACTCATTCCAGGAGCCCACCACCTCTCGATCCTGGAGCTCGGGGAAGTAGTCGGACTGCTGAATTATGAGGTCGGTCACCCCCACTATTGTGTCGCCGTCGCCCAGTATTCGCACCGCCTCGGCGGACTCGGTGGTGAGGACGATGATCCTTTCTATCGGCATCTCCACCTTGACCTCTCTGCCGGAGGAATCGGTGATCGTCCGGGGGTATTCGCCGGAATCTGCGGCCGCTGCTGCTGCCAGGAGGGACAGGTACAAGGCCATCACAGTTAACGCCAGAAACTTCTTCACGGATTTCAACTCCTTTTCCATTGCCACGCTGCCCGGGGACAGGGGGAAATGGTCCCTGGCCACGTCAGAGATCGCCCCTCGATTAGATCGCTGCTCGAGGGATCACTGCTCAATTTGATGATCCCTGATATTCCCCATGCAGCTAAGGGACTGATCAAAGCCTTTTCCCACCCGTGATAAGAATTCTGGTCGAAGGGCCCCGGGACCCAGGCTCCAGAGGGGAGGGGTCGCCGGATTACTTTAAAAGGACTTTTAAGATCTGGAACAGAACGCACCCGACCTCGGGGCTAAAAAGATAGAGCAGGGCCGCTTCTATTTGCGGCCCCAGGCTCGACCTCTCAGGTGGGGGACCACATGGCGATGTAGGTGTCCGGATTGGTGGGGTCCGGGGCCACCGAGCCGTGGGTCCACAGGTGGTCGTTGTAGGGGCTGGTGGTGCCGGATTTGTAGACGTACATCACCCCCACCCACACCCTGGGGCCGTAGGGCGCAGAGTAGGTATTGGTGGAGGGCTGGATCTCTACCGCCGTTCTGAACCAGCTATCGATAATGGTCTTGCCCTGCTTCATGTACCGGGCCACCGTCCGGCCTTCCGCAGTGTTGTCGTAGGTGACCGCGCCGTATCCCAGGAGCTGGTGCAGCCCGTCGAAGGCCGTGTTCCAGCGGAAGACGTCACCGCCGCCGGGGCTGAGGATGTCGTCCTCCAGGGGCCCGCAGGCGGCGATGATCACCCACTCCAGGTCTTTCGATCCCCACATGTCGGCGGGGCTGTGGGCCGGCGAGCACTCGGCGCGGTGCAGCGAATCGTCGTTTGGCGGAGATAGGGTCCAGCCGTCGACGCCTGCATGCCCGGTGTAGAATACGATGTCCTCATCGTCCACCCAGTCGTCGTCGTTGGCGTTCCAGTCCGACTCCCAGGCGTTGGCGTCGCCCCAGTTGAAGTCGATGGACCAGCCGTCTGCAGCCATCTCATCCACGAATCCCTGGGCATTGGCCGGGCTTCCCTCCAGTCCCCCCAGAGGCCCGATCCAGGAAGTCCCCGCCTCGTAGATGGAGGAGGCCATGGTCCTCAGGGGAATATTCTGAAGGGCTGCCCCCTGCAGTGGCTGCAGGGGCTGCAAGGGCCCGGTCTGAAGCGTTCTCTGGATGGCAACCTCAGTGGCCGCCTCATCCGGATCGCCGACTTCCGCCTGCCGGACCATCTCCGGCGAGCGCTCCGCCATCCTGACCCGGCCACCCAGATCGATGAAGTCGGTGAAGCCGGTGGCCGGGATGATTACATTTCTCATGGGAACGGGCCCCTGATCGGTGGAGAGCATTCCCGAGTAGACGTAGACCGGGGCCAGGTAGTCCTGGGCCTCCCCGTTGGGAGCCAGATAGTAGGCCAAAGTGGCCTCATAGCTCTCCAGCTTCACGTTGCTGGTCATGACCACGAACCGGTGATCGGCCTCTTCCCGGGAGAGCAGAGGATAGGTGCCTTCCACCCGCTCCACCTCCAGCCGGGGGCCGATGTAGCCGATGATCCGGCCCCGGTCTCCGAAGACCACGTTATACTTGGCACCGCCTCCGGTCACCGGGAGGGTGAATCCGTCACCCCTGACCGACAGGCCGTAGCTGATCTGGACGTCGAGCTGGCGGTCTTCCCTCTGCCCGGATCCGGCGTTCAGAATGGATAGCTGGGTCCCTGCCACCCCCAGATAGCTCACCTCCAGAACCTCGCCCCGGGGCAGAAGGCCAAAATCCTGCAGCAGGCTGTCGGCGGCCTTCCTGGCCTCCTCCTCGCCGATCAGGGTTGGCTTTGCCTCCGGATTCCAGAGCTGGGATTGGTCCTGGAACCACAGACCGCTGCTGGACCGGTAGACCTCCAGGGTCCCTCCCTGGCCGGCCACCACAGAGCGATCTTCCGACTGTTCAGTCCGCCCTTCTCTGATGCCAAAGGCCCCTTCAGCCAGCCGACTCAGCTCCTGGGCAGTGGTATCCGGATGCTTCAGCCGGTATACAGGAAGCTCCTTCAGGGCATCTTCCTGTCCTTCCGCCGGCGGCGCCAGGGACAGCATCTCTCCCGGCACCTTCAGCGGCAACGGGCGCAGCACCTGAGCCTCCTGTGAGCCGGCCGGGCCGGCATAAGCCAGGAACATAGCCGCGACTATCAATATTATCGTAATTCTGCTCATAACAAACCCCCGAAATTTGCCCGAAGCACGGGCATCCGACAATATGGTATCATTAATCATTAAAAATGTTCCGCACAACCTGCAAAGCAGAATGGAATATCGTGCATGATGCATGATTTGAGAACGAGTTTTAAGCCAAAATGAACTGAGACGAAATGCCTGGAGATTCGTCAACCCAGCCAATCGCTGCCATCGGCCATCAGCCGGAGGACTCCAGCGCCGACCGCAACTCTTCGATCCTTATGGGCTTGCTGATGTAATCGTCCATTCCCGCCTGCAGACACATATCCCGGTCTTCCTTGAGAGCGTGGGCGGTGACGGCTATGATCTTCGGCCCGTCCGGCATTCTCCTGCGTATGGTCCTGGCAGCTTCCAGCCCATCCATCTCTGGCATCTGGACATCCATGAGGATGACGTCGTAATCCTGGCGGTCCAGGGCCTTTAGCACCTCCAGGCCGTTGGATGCGATATCTGCCCCGTAACCAAGCTTGTTCAGCATTCGGAGCATGACCTTCTGGTTGACCAGGTTATCCTCGGCCAGCAATATGCGCAGATCGCGCTCCGCGATCAGGGGGCCTTCGACCGCTTCTTGCAGCTGGGGCTTTCTGGCGGGAGTTGATTCCTGGGATTGGCCCTCTGCCAGGATGGTGAAGTGGAAGGTGGAGCCCTTGCACCGCTCGCTTTCGACCCATATCTTGCCGCCCATCAGCTCCACCAGCCTCTTGCTTATGACCAGGCCCAGGCCTGAACCGCCGTATTTTCTGGTGATAGAGGCATCAACCTGGCTGAAGGACTGAAAGAGGCTGCCCAACTTGTCTCTGGGAATCCCGATTCCGCTGTCTTTCACCGCAAAGCGTATCTCGTGACTGTGGCCCAGGGGCTGGCTGAAGACCGAGACCGCCACCTGGCCCTGGTCTGTGAACTTGACCGCGTTGCTGAGCAAATTGATCAGGATCTGGCGAAGCCTGGTGGGGTCGCCCATTATGACCTCCGGGGTGTTCTTGTCGATGAAATAGACCAGGGAGAGACCCTTTTCCAGGGCTTTTGCCGTCACCAGGTCCATGGATGCTTCAATGCAGTCCCGCAGGTTGAGGGGCTGGCACTCCAGCTCGATCTTGCCCTCCTCGATCTTGGAGATGTCCAGGATGTCGCTTATCGTTGAAAGCAGAGCTTCTCCGCAGAAGCGAATGGTCTCCACATAGTCCTTTTGTGCCGGGCTAAGCCCCTCTTCCAGGAGCAGGCCGGTCATGCCTATTACGGCATTCATGGGAGTCCTTATCTCATGGCTCATATTGGCCAGGAACTCGGACTTGGCCCTGGTGGCCGCCTCTGCCACTTCTTTGGCATGGCGAAGCTCCTCTTCAGACCGTTTTCGCTCAGTGATATCCCGAATCGTTCCCTGGTAGCAGACCACTTCGCCGGTCTTATCCCGCACAGCGACGGTGTTGATCAGGGCGTTGATGATCCGGCCGTCTCTCCTCCGCAGATTTGCCGGATAATCCTTGGAAAAACCGTATCTGTTTACGAACTGGATGTGTTTGATTCTATCGGCCGGATCGTCGTATAGGTCATAGACGTTGACTCTGGAGAACTCCTCCCGGTCGTCATAGCCGAAGAGCTCCATGGCCGCGTCGTTGAAGTCGACGAGCTTTCCGGCAGAAGAGGTTATGAAGACGCAGTCCCTGGAGGTCTTGAAGAACAGACGGTAGCGCTCCTCGCTCTCTCGCAGAGCTTTTTCAACCAGCTTTTGCTTGGAGATATCCCGGATGGACTCGATGGACCCCACGAACCGGCCCTCGCGGTCGTAAAGAAGCGAGGCCGTCCCCCAGACGTAAGCTCCCTGGCCGCCGAAGAGAGAGGGAACATGGGCCTCTGCGCAGATCCCCCTCCCCGTTCGTTCGATGTGGATATACTTGGATTCCACATCTGCATCGCAATTATCGATGAGGTCGATCAGTATGGGCCTGGACTCGCCGTAAAATGGAATGCTGTAGGCGTAACCCCCTTTGCCTATGATATCCTTCTTGGATATGCCGGTCATCTCCTCCATGGCCCGGTTCCAGGCTATGACCTTATTCTGATCGTCGATTACAAAGGTGGCGTCGGGCAGGAAGTCGATTATGCCAAGCAACTGGTCGTTGGCCGCCTTCAGGGCGTCATTGGCCCTCTCGATCTCCGTGATGTCCTCGCAGGAGAGCAAATTCTCCCCGTCCTCGAGCTGCACCGCCACGAATTTGATCGTCTTTTCCCGTCCGTCCCTGGCAGTGACCCTGAAGGTCCGGGGCCTCTTCTCCCCCAGCCTGGAGTCCAGCAGGTCGTTTACCCAGGCGGAGATGACCTGATGCCTGTATTCGGGATTTGGAAATGCCTTTCTAAACCACTCCCGCCCGGTGGAAATCTCGCTCAAATCGTAGCCGAAAAGCTCCTTGAATTTGGGGTTGGCATAGCAAAAGTTGCCATCCCTGTCAATGAGGAGCAGTCCGATGGGAGCATGTTCGGAGAGGGATTGAAACCTTTGCCGTTCCCTTTGCAGCGCTCGCCTTGCTGCCTCTCGATCCCCATCGGCGGGGCCATGCTTTTTGTCATCTGCAGTCACTGGGATTTCCATCGACCTCGCCCGGATCAACAGTCTATGTTTAAACATAGTTATTCATTTCGGAAGATGCGCATATTCATAATATAATTAAATGATAACTAATATATTTGGAGGCGTCCTGGAACCGGCCAGCCATCCCCCCAATCCTCAATATATTTAAACTAGAAGATACTATTCAGCACCATGAGCGGCGTTCAATCGGAAGGCCTGGCGGTCTCGCTGGAGCATGACGGCTTTTACGACATCGACGGCAGACTGGCCTTCTTCCGGGGAGTCAACATATCCGGCA
>JAAEEW010000213.1 GCA_013415595.1 Methanosarcinales archaeon
GAATGGTCTTTACCTCGTCTTTCTCGTCCATTCATGCCACCCTACCCATTTCTCAGTCCCAAAATTGCATTAGTATCGTAATTACTTCGTTATGTTTTGTATTGTATTTATAGATTATGGGACTTATTGACGCTGGTTTTATGCAAATCTAATTTTGGGTTCTATTGCATTAAATTTGAGAACACTGGCTGATGCATGATTACGGAAAGTCCCGTATGAACGAAATCCGAAAGAGGGACTGTATCACTAATTACAGCAAGAGCGAATGTAGTTTCCGAATCGCAGTTACCGTTATGCAGTTGCTGATATAAAATTCACAATCAATATATATTATAAATTACGCCATGTTGAGCAGCAGGATGAGGGAGATGACATGAAGAACTGCAGTCTATTGATCATTATCATCATAGCCGCTATGACATCGGCGACCATGGCAGCGGAGCTCCCCCCGTTCAAATCGGGCTTTTCTATGAAAGCGGAGATGGAGGTCGACTCCGAAGAGCTGTTCGACAAAGCTGATGCAATATATGACGTTGTTGAACATGATGATGAACATATGGTATGGAGATTCTCCGAGACCACTGACGACTGGGCCTTTGTCGACTATAATGGACTGCTGGTCGTGGCCAGCACAGAAGAATTCGATCTGGCCAGGAAAGGCGTACTCATGAAGGAGTTCTGGGAGATCGTATCGACCATAAGAGTATCGGGGGGAAACGTTTCAAAGTTGTGGCAGTCTTACTATTACACAGAAGAGACAAAAGTGTATCGTGCAATCCGTCATGAACTCGATTCGGATTTCAGCTATTTATTGATGATGCCGAATTGCACTGTGTACGATGCGCAATTGAGCGTATCCGGAGAGGATCGGTCCTGGCAATATTATGGTGGGAATTTAGAGCCCCCTGGACAGCATTACTTCATAGACGACGAGGAGGTCTGTGGCTGTGACTTGATCTACGGTTACCCTAACCATCCGCGCGGCGTTTCATGTGGATCGTATTATGATCACTTTGAAGCCGAGAGCTGGGTAGAAGTCGTTCCCGTGGACATCAAAACCGCAATTCAAATGCCTGGACTGCATACTATCACCTCATCAGGCATCGACAATGAACACGAACTGAGCATATACGTGGTATCGTCGCCAACTGAGAAACCGATAGTGCTGTATAATCAATATAAAACTATTTGGGAGGAGGACCAGAGGGAATCTCTGCCCGTGAGCGTGCTCTATGAGAAGGTCAATCTAACAACGCCATGGAAGATCGATCAATCAAGCACCGGCGAGATAATCGGCATTGATGCATCCCAGTTCCCTATCGTGAGGATCAATGTCTTTATCGATGATCCATACGCCATTGGCGGAAATTTGAGCATCAGGGATTTCTCAATCAAGGAAGACGGCCAGGACATTCAAATCGATAAATTCTATTTCACGGGCACCGCAATAGGACAGAAGTTGGACCTGGTCATAGCATTTGACACCAGCGAGAGCATGGCTGATGAAAGAGAGGCCATGGAGCAAAAGGTACAGCAGATGGTCGAGCAGATTGAACAGGCTGGACTGGATGCCAGGTATTCCATCGTCGAATTCAGCGAAGTTGCGAAGGAGGGAAGCGTCTGGACCAGGGCCCACCAGGTTTTAAAAAATAGTATTAATAATATTTCCCTCAGCGGCGGATTTCCAGGAGCGCCCGAGAACGCAATCGAGGCCATCGAGCGGGCAATAGCCCTTGATTTCAGGCCAGATGCCTGGAAGGCCGCCATCGTAATCACAGATGAGCCATCGCACCAGAAAGGGGACGGATCCAATGCCTGCAATTACACAAAAGAGGAGGTGGTAAGCGACCTCAAGGATCGGGGAGTGACCCTGATAGCAGTATCCCCCGATTTCAGCGATCCAAACGTCAATCCCAATGTCTCGCGTGAAAAGTTGCAGGCTTACGCCGATATGAAGGATATGGCCCTGGACGCCAATGGCCTGTGGATAGATATCAATTCCGCGGATTTCTCTGCCATTCTGGACGATATAACATCGGTCATCACTGGAACTTACGTCATAGAGTACAAGTCGCCAGACCCAACGCCAGGTACGAATAGAACAGTCTTTGTAACCGTGGACAATCCAAATTGCCAGGGGAAAAGCGATTCCGTGAGTTACGTAAGCCCGGCATGAGAGCTGGGGCACGAGCCCCAGCTTACTTCATTTTCCATTCTCTTCCGCCCACCGCCACCCGCCCCCGGGGCCAGGGTGGAAAATTTAGATGCTCGAGCTTGCAGTCATGGGCCCCGGGGCTGGAATGGGGCCCCCATTGGCCGGGCAATTTCCTTCCCGGGTTACGTTTATCATCCCGGCCGACCATTGCCATTTATGCGATCAGAAGCCTTCGCCATTTCCGCCCTGATCCTGGCCGCCGCCATCCTCTGCGGCTGCCTGGGAGGCGAGCAGGAACAAACCACGGCGCCAGACCTTATTGTAAAGATATCGTCCCCCCGGGCCGGGTCCATCATCACCAACGACAAGACCCTGGCCATGGACGCCACCGCCAATGGCGGCAAGGGCCCCTACAAGTACGTCTGGAGCTCCAGCCTCAACGGCAGGCTGGGAGAGGGGAAGTCGCTATCCCTTGCCGGATCCAAACTCAAGAAGGGCGAGCACACCATCATCGTCCAGACCACCGACTCCCAGGGCCGCCAGGTTCAGGGAAGCGTGATCATCCGGGCCATGTGACGGTGATACGGAGCCTGGATTGAAGGCTTCATAGCCCGGCGCCTTCCAGAGCCTTCCGGCAGTCGCAGTGCCGCTCCTTCGGCAGCAGCTCCACCGCCCGGGCCAGGACATCCCGGGCCATCTCCAGCGAGCGCTGCATGTTGATCACCACCTCTGCCAGGCTGAGGGCGCCCTGGCCCAGGCCGCAGGCCGGATTGGTGACGATGCACAGAGAAGCGTAGCACAGCTCCAGCTCCCGGGCCAGCACCACCTCCGGATAGCCGGTCATGCCCACCACCTCCCCGAACTGGCTCATCATCCTGATCTGGGCCGGAGACTCCAGGTGGGGGCCCTCGGTGCACACGTAGACCCCTTCGAAGGGCTCCATTCCCGCGGACCGGAGAGCCCCGGCCAGGGCCAGGCGCACCTGCGGGCAGTAGGGCTGGCTCAGGTCCACGTGCACCGCCCGGTCCTCGTAGAAGGTGTTCTTCCTGGAGCGGGTGAACTCCACAAAGTCCAGGGGGATGAAGAAGCTTCCCGGGGGGTGGTGGGCCATGGAGCCCACGGTGTTGACGGAGATGACCCGGTCCGCCCCGGCCTGGGAGACGGCCCACAGGATGGCCCGGTACTCCACCCGGTGGGGCGGCAGGTGGTTCTGGCCGTGCCGGGAGACGAAGAGCACCTCCCTGGAGCCCAGACGGGCCCGCCTGACCATCACTTGCCCAAATGGCGTCTCCAACTCGAAGTCCTCACCGGGAAGGTCGAAGCTCACCCCGCCGATGACAGCAATCTGGCCGCTCATGAGCTGCAGGAGGGAGGGCAGAGCTTAAAGGAGTTTTGCGGGACGGGACGAGAGACATCCCCCCGTGTGCACGGCCTTCGAGCCGCCGGACCCGTCTTCCAGGCCGCCCGCCGGCCCGTCCCACCCCCGCCCGTCTCCCCCTCGGATCCGGCGAAAGAGGGATATTCGGGAAATCAAGAAACCTTTTATAGATGGGCCGCAACCGGAGTGAGGAGCCCTTTTGAGGAGACCGTCAGATGGAGTTCTCGGCGCAAGAAAAGTACGAATTTAAGAGGCTGCTGGAGGAGCTTCGCGGCAAGACCGGCAGGGGAACGGAGCTGATCTCGCTTTACATACCCCACGACAAGCAGATCTCGGACGTCTCAGCCCAGCTCAGGGAAGAGCACGGCCAGGCAGCGAACATCAAGTCCAAGCTCACCAGGACCAATGTGCAAAGCGCTCTAGAATCCGCCATGTCCAAGCTCCGCCTGATCCCCAGGGCGCCAGAGAACGGTGCGGTCATCTTCATCGGAGCCATCGACATCGGCAGCAACAAGACGGATATGTACAGCAAGGTGCTCGAGCCCCCCGAGCCCATAGTCACTTACCGTTACCACTGCGACTCGGCCTTTCTGCTCCAGCCCCTGGAGGACATGCTGGCCGAGAAGAAGACCTTCGGCCTGATAGTGCTGGACAGAAGGGAGGCCACCATCGGCATTCTCAAGGGCAAGAGGATCGACGCCCTGAAGCATCTGACCTCCACCGTCCCCGGCAAGCAGAGGAAGGGTGGACAGAGCAGCCACCGGTTCCAGCAACTGAGGCTCATTGCCATTCACGACTTTTACAAGCGCATCGGAGAGAGCGCCAACGACGCCTTCCTGCAGATCGACCAGAAGGACCTGGAGGGAATCCTGATCGGCGGCCCCTCCCCAACCAAGGATGAGTTCGTGGGCGGCGAGTTCCTGCACCACGAGCTGCAAAAGAAGATCCTGGACGCCCTGGACGTCTCCTACACCGATGAATCCGGCCTCAGCGAGCTGGTGGAGGCCGCCCAGGAGAGGCTGCTGGACCTGGAGCTGACCCAGGAGAAGCTGGCCATGAGGCGGTTCATGAAGGAGCTGGTGAACGACAAGGGTCTGGCCTCCTACGGCGAGGCCGAGGTGCGCCACAACCTGGCCCTGGGGGCGGTGGACACCCTGCTCCTCTCCGAGGACATGCGAAAGACCCGGGCCACAATAAAGTGCACCAACCAGAACTGCGATTACGAGAAGCAGACGACCAGGACGCCGTCCAGCCCGGCCCCGGAAGGCTGTCCCAAGTGCGGAAGCCAGCTGGCCATCGTGGAAGAAGTGGACCTGATCACCAACCTGTCCCGGCTGGCCGAGCAAAGCGGCACCACGGTCAAGATAATCTCCACCGACTTCGAGGAGGGTGCCCAGCTCATGAGCGCCTTTGGCGGGGTGGCAGCCATCCTCCGCTACCGGACCTCCCACCGATAGAGCTGGTGTTGTAAATGATCGAAGTACAGGTAACTGCTGCGGTCAAGCCCACCGAACGGGTGGAGAGGGTGGCCCAGGCGGTGGAGCAGATATTCCCGGAGCTGACCATGGACATCCGCAACGACCGGGTCCAGGGATACGGCGGCCTGGAGGCCCTGAAGAACCTCCACCGGCTGCTGCGCCAGGAGAGAATCCTGGACACCGCCAGGTCGGTGATGCACAGAGGCCAGGTGGGCGAGTCCGTCCACTTCCGGCTCAGCAAGCTGGGGGCCTTCATGGGCCGGGCGGGCTTTCCGCCGGACGAGGAGCCCCTGGGGTCCATCCACGTCCAGGTCTCCGGCCACCCCCAGCTGATCGACTGGCTGGCCCCGAAAACGGAGAACGGCAAACCCATAATGGAGATCGATATTACGGAGGATTATGTTTAGCTTCTCGTCCAGCGCCCTGGTGGACCGGCCCTTCGACTGGGCCTACCAGCTTGAAGACCTGGGATACAGCGGCTGGGAGATCGTTAACGAGGGAAAGCAGCGGCTGACCAAGGAGACGGTGAAGCAGGCCAGGGAGATAGCACAGACCACCGGCCTGGTGATCACCATCCACCTGCCCTACTCGGACCTGAACCTGGCCAGCCTCAACCAGGCCATCTGGGAGGAGACGGTGCGGCAGATGAAGACCTGTCTCACCCTGGCCTCGGACTTCGCCAGGCTGGCCGTGGTCCACCCCGGCCACCTCTCGCCCCTGGGAAAGCAGCTGCCCGACGCCGCCTGGGAGCAGAACATCCTGGGAATACAGCAGATCTGCGACCACGCCGCCGACCTGGACATGACCGTGGCCGTGGAGAACATGGTGAACATCGAGTCCCTCCTGGGCAGGGTGCCCTCAGAGATCGCCGGCATCATGGAGAACGTGGACCGCAGCAACCTGGGGTTCGTCCTGGATGTGGGCCACGCCAACACCAACGGGAACCTGGATAAATTCCTGGAGATGGTAGACCTGGTGATCCACGCCCACATCCACGACAACCACGGCGAACGTGACGAGCACCTGCCCATCGGATCGGGGACCGTGAACTGGAGACGGGTGATGCAGGCCTTCAACGGATATTCCGGCCGCTTCGTCACCGAGTCCCGGTCCCTGGCCCAGGGCCAGGAGAGCCTGCAGCGCCTCAAGAAGTTCATGGCCTGAAGGCCCGGAAGATCAGGCGGATAGGAGCAAACCCATGTCAGACCTTGACCAACTGGCCAGCCGCTTCCTGGAGCACTTCGAGGCCAAGGATGCCGCCAGGGAAGAGTCGCTGAGGATGGCAAGGTCGGCCATCAGATCCTCATCCCGGGCCATCCGGTCCATCCACAGAGGCGAGATCTCCCAGGCAGAAGAGCACATCTCCCAGGGACTGGCCGCCCTGGAAAGGATCAACGCCCTGCTGGAAGAGCACAGGGACGTGCGCTACGCCGGCTACGTGGACGACGCGGAACAGGAGATAGCCGAGGCCCGGATCCTTCTATGCATCATCACCGAGAGGCGACTCCCCCCGCCTGAAGAGGTGGGGGTGGACCTGGTCAACTACCTGGCCGGCCTGGGAGACGTGACCGGAGAGCTTCGCCGGCACATCCTGGACCTGATCGGCACCGGCGAGCCGGAGAAGGCAGAGTACTTTTTAGAGACCATGGAGGAGATATTCCACCTGCTGATGCTCTTCGACTACCCGGACGCCGTGACCCGGGGCCTCAGGAGGAAAGGCGACCTGGCCCGGTCCATGATGGAGAGGACCAGGGGAGATCTGGCCAACGCCCTTGGCCGGAGCAAGCTGGAAAAGCGGCTCAAACAGGCAGAGGATAAGCTTAAAGACCCGGACTGAAAAGCCTTAGGTCATGAGATTCGATCCGGCCGAGATCAGAGCGGCTGCAAGCAAAGATTTCGATAGCGTCTGGCAGCAAGGAGTTGACTACCTGGGGAAGCCCTCCAGCAACCACAGATATCCCAGGCGCACCTGCCAGTACGGCACTCCTCATCCCGTCTTCGATACCATTCACCAGCTCAGAGAAGCCTACCTCAGGTTGGGATTCGACGAGGCCATGAACCAGGTCATCGTCGATGCCGGCGACGTTTACAAACAGTTCGGCTCCGAGGCCCTGGCCGTCCTGGACCGCTGCTTCTACCTGGCCGGCCTGCCCAGGCCCGACGCGGGC
>JAAEEW010000214.1 GCA_013415595.1 Methanosarcinales archaeon
GCTTCTCAGCACTATAACTGTGAGGTCCTGAGATGTATGCAATAGTCAGGCTCAGGGGTGGCGTCAACACCCGACAGGAGATCAAAGACACCCTGAGCATGCTGCACCTGGACCGGGTCAACCACTGTGTGGTCGTCCGGGAGGACGAGCACTACCGGGGCATGATCCAGAAGGTCAAGGACTTCGTGGCCTGGGGCCAGGTGGATGCCGATTGTCTGGAGATGCTGCTGGAGCGGCGTGGACGGCTGAGCGGCAACCGCAGGCTCAATGACGCTGTGGTGCAGGAGATCTCTTCCTACAGCAGCTTGAAGGAATTGGCCCGGGCGGCCAACTCCGGCGCGGTTAATCTGAAGGATATGGGGATCAAGCCCGTATTCAGGCTTCACCCGCCACGCAAGGGACACCGCGGAACCAAGAAGACGGTGAAGGAAGGCGGGGAGCTGGGCTTCCACGAATCCATTCAGGATCTCATTACCAAGATGAGGTAAGATCATGGTCAAAGAGCATACCAAGAAGGGCCGCGGACACAGGACCTATCACGGCAAGCACAAGAACCAGAGGGGCGGTGGATCCAGAGGTGGCCGGGGCAACGCCGGCAACTGCAAGCATCACTTCGTCCGTTCCATAATGAGGGGCGATCAGATGGGCAAGCACGGCTTCAAGGTTCCGCAGTCCACTGAAATGGACACTATGAACGTCGGCATGCTGGATCAAGTAATTGGCCCGGAAGGGCGGATAGAGCTCCACGGCATGAAGGTGCTCGGCAGCGGTCAGGTTACCCGCAAGCTCATCGTCGGCGCAGCCGCCTTTTCCAGCTCTGCCAAGAGCAAGATCGAGGCTGCGGGCGGTGAAGTAGTGGTACTATGAATCAGCAAAGCTTTTTCTATGCCATCGAGCCCTTCGTCAGAAGGCTGCCCGCGGTCGAAAGGCCGTCGGGCCATGTACATTTTAGGAGAAAGCTAGGCTGGACTCTGGGCATACTGCTGCTTTACTTCGCCCTGTCCAACGTTCCCCTGTTCGGGCTTTCCAAATCATCTATAGACCTGTTCGGGATGTACAGGGCGTTCTTCGCCGGATCCTTCGGGTCTTTAATTCTTCTGGGCATAGGGCCCATAGTCACCGCGTCCATCGTTCTGCAACTGCTGGTGGGCGCAGATATCATCAAGCTCAATTTACGGGACCCCCGGGACCAGGCGATCTTTCAGGGCACACAAAAGGCCCTGGTTTTCCTGATGATTGCCGTTGAGGCACTGCCCCAGGTGACGGGCGGCTATTTGCTGCCTGACGCCGATCTGGCTGCCGTCCTGGGAGTTTCCACGGCCATCATATCATTGTTAATCTTCCTCCAGGTGTGCATGGGAGGAACCCTCATTCTGTATATGGATGAGGTCGTTTCAAAGTGGGGCATCGGCTCGGGAGTGGGGCTGTTCATCGTAGCCGGCGTAAGCCAGCAGCTGATCACCGGTCTGTTCAACTGGTCTTTAGGCGATGGAGGGCTTCCTATCGGCATTCTGCCCAAGTGGATCTCCATCATACGATTGAACCTTCTGGGGCTGGACGAGATATTCACCGCAGAGGGCGTGAGGTTCATCTTCGTTACCGGCGGCATACTGGCTCTGCTCTCAACGGTGGGCATCATCCTCCTGGTCGTCCTGGTGGAGAGCACCCGCATAGAGATCCCTCTGGCCCACAGCAGGGTCAGGGGAGCTAGAGGCAGGTTCCCGGTCAAGCTGGTCTACGCCAGCGTTCTGCCCATGATTCTGGTCAGGGCCATTCAGGCCAACATCGAGATGGTGGGGACCATTATGGCCGGAAAGCTGGGCGCGGTCACCACGGCTACAGCCACCGGTGAGGGGGTGAAGACGGTTTACACCGCCTACCAGAGCTTCCTTGGGACCTTCATTTCCACGGCCAAGTACGATGTGGCGACCAACGCCGCTATCAGTGCCACCTCGCCCCGTCCCATATCCGGCATCATGTACTACCTGTCACCCATCAGCGGGCCCGGCGACTGGATACCGAGCATGGTCTCTCAGAGCAATGCCGGCCTGGTGGAGCTGGGATTAAATCCGGTAGCCAGCTGGCAGATAGGGCTGCACGTCATAACGGATACACTGTTCCTGATAGTGGGCGGCATTATCTTCGCCATATTCTGGATTGAGACCACGGGAATGGGCGCCAAGAGCGTGGCAGCCAAGATCCACGCCTCGGGACTTCAGGTTCCCGGGTACAGGCGAAGTCCGGCCAGCATTGAGAAGCTGATGGAGAGATACATTCCCAAGGTCACGGTGATCGGCGGAGTGATAATTGCCGTGCTCACCGTGGTGGCCAGCCTGATGGGAACACTGGGAAGCGCTGGAGGTACCGGTCTATTGCTGACGGTGTCCATCGTCTACCGTCTGTACGAGCAGATCGCCAGCGAGCAGATCCAGGAGATGTATCCCATGATGCAAAGGTTCTTCGGTGAGTCTACATGAGGTCCAAGCTGGTCGAATCCCTTGACAACATAGCCCTGACGTTGGGGTTTGCACTGACCTTCGGGATTATGATCAGCGCCGAATTCAGAGAACAGATAGGCACGGTCATGGAGGTGGTCATTGGATGGCTGCCCCAGATCCTGCCTTTCCACATGGTGCTCTTCGTCCTGGCGGCGGTAACCGGGCTGTACGCCAGCCTGATCCAGAAGTACACCATGGACTGGGACTTCCTCAGGGAGCAGCAGGTCAAGATGAGGAGCTTCCAGGCGCAGATGAGGGCGGCCCAGCTGGCGGGAGACAAGGCCAAACAGCAGCAGCTCTCGCAGCAGCAGATGGACATGATGGGCGACCAGGGCAAGATGATGAAGATGCAGTTCAAGCCCATGGCCTACATAGGGATAGTATCCATCCCCCTGTTCATGTGGGCCTACCTTTACATCGGGGAGCATCAGATCCTCTTCAACTTCCCCTTCTGGGGGCCCCATGACATCAACAGCCAGGTTCTGGGTCCCATATTCTACTGGTTCTACTGGTACTTCATCTGCTCCATCCCCGTCTCTCAGATGATCAGAAAGGCCCTGGACATCGGCGGTATGGAATGATAATAACCATCAGTGGACCACCTGGGTCGGGAACTACCACCCTGGCCCGCTTCCTATCCCACGAGATGGGGCTGCGGTGGGTGAACTCCGGGGAGATATTCCGGAAGATCGCCAGCGACAAGGGAGTCTCGGTCAACGAGCTGAACAGGATGGCGGAGAAGGGTCCGGAGATCGATTATTTGATCGACGACGCCCAGAGAGCCATGGCCAGGGATGGAGGCGGGATCTTCGAGGGCCGTCTGTCCGGCCACCTGCTGGAGGCGGACCTGAAGATATTCCTGAAGACAGACCTGCGGGTGAGGGCGGAGCGCATATCCAAGAGGGAAGGAAAGCTCTTCGACGACGCCTTCCGGGAGGCCCGGGCCCGGGAGGAGAGCGAGGGGCTGCGCTATGAGAAATACTATAACATCAACATCGATGATCTGAGCATCTACAACCTGGTCATCGACAGCGGAAAATGGAACGAAAAGGGCACACAGGCCATAGCCCTGGCCGGGGTCATGGCACTGAAAGAATGAGAGCTGCCGACAGCCAATCGGGAATGACGGCCAGGATGCTTCCTTCTCAGCAGAAGAGGTCGGTCCTGGTCAAGCGGACCGGGAAGACCGATCCGGCCTTCGGCACGGCTCCAGACAGGCGTCCGATGGAGATGCATCTTCGTCTGGGAGCCATCAGTCTCGACAAGCCGGCCGGGCCCACCAGCCACGAGGTGGTGGCCTGGGTGGAGCGCATTCTGGGAATCGAGAAGGCCGGGCACTCCGGAACCCTGGACCCCAACGTCACCGGGGTTCTGCCGGTGATGCTGGGAGACGCCACCCGGGTGGTGGAGGCTCTGCTGACGGCGGGAAAGGAGTACGTCTGTCTGATGAGGATCCATTCCCAGGTTCCCCGCAAGC
>JAAEEW010000215.1 GCA_013415595.1 Methanosarcinales archaeon
ACCCCGGAGGAGAACGCCAGGAAGCTGGTGGAGATCCTCAAGGGCGAGGGAGGAGCGGGACGGGACCTGGTGGCCATGAACTCCGGGGCCGCCATCTACGTCTCCGGCAAGGTCCCCACCCTGAGGGCGGGATGCGACATGGCCGAGGACGCCCTATCCTCCGGCCTGGCCCTGAACACCCTGCAGAGGCTGGTTGAGTTCTCCGGCAACCCCGCCAGGCTGGAGCGGTTCTTGTGACCAGGGTCAAGATCTGCGGCATGACCCGGGCAGAGGATCTTCAGGGAGCCCTGGATCTGGGCGCCGACGCCGTGGGCTTCGTGGTCCAGATACCGGGATCCCGGCGAAGCCTCACCGCCGGGGCCGCCGGATCCCTCATCCGCCGGGTACCGATCTTCGTCAAGAGCGTGGCGGTCATCGCTCCCACCGACAGAGAGGAGGCGGTCCACTTGGGCCGGGCCACCGGAGCCGATGTGCTCCAGGTCCACACCTCCCTGCCGCCTGAAGAGATGGCCCGGCTGAGGGAGGACGTCTGCCAGAAGGTGGTGGCCGCAGTACCCGCCCTTCCCGGAGCCCTGGAGAGGGCCCTTGAGCTATCCGAATCCGTGGACGCCATCCTCCTGGACACCTACCGGGCCGGGACCCTGGGGGGCACGGGGGAGGTTCACGACTGGTCGGTCAGCGCCCGGGTGGTGGAGCAACTGGACCTGCCGGTCATCCTGGCCGGAGGCCTGCACCCGGGAAACGTCCGCCAGGCAGTGGAGATGGTGCGGCCTTACGCCGTGGCCGTGGCCAGCGGAGTGGAGAGCGACGGCCGCAAGGACCCCTCCAAGGTGAGGTCCTTCATCCAGGAGGTCCGGCGATGCCCGACGAACTAGAGGGCAAGGCCGTGCTCACCGATGTCAGCGACCGGGTGGACGTGGACCGTCCCCTCTCCCTCTACCTGGCGCTGCGCCACAGAGGCTACTCCTACCTGCTGGAGTCGGTGGAGAAGTCGTCCGCGGACAAGCCCGGCAGCAGCGCCCGTTTCTCCTTCGTGGGAGCCGGCCCCTGTGCCGTGGTTAGCATCAAGAACCGCCGTCTGACCGTGGAGCTGGAGTCGGAGGAGGTGGCCTCCTCCCTGGCCCGACGCCTCTCTGACGCGGTCTTGCTGGAGGATGGCGGCGGCTGTGTTCTCAGCGGGGTGATCCGCCCGGGCCGCGACGTCTTCGACGCCCTGCGCTGTGCCATTCCCGCCAGCAGCCGGGCTCTGGGCAACCCCTTTGGCCGGCCGGTATTCCTGGGCGGAGGCATCGGATTTCTGTCCTACGACCTGGTCAAGGAGCGCTTCGGCTCCACCTCCCGCTCCTCAGTCCCGGACGCCCAGTTCGCCGTCACCGGCAGCACGGTGATCTTCGACCACCACACCAGAACGGTCTATCAGGCCACATGCTCCCTCTTCGATCAGGGGGAGGCGGCGTTCGATCCTCTGCCCCTGCCAGTCCCGGTGGAGGAGGAGGTCCCCGAGCTGGCCGGAGAGCTGTTGGGGGCCGGGGATCCTGAAGAGTACCAGGAGGCGGTGAGGAGGGCCAAGGTGCACATCACCGACGGCGACATATTCCAGGTGGTCATCGCCCGGCCTACCAGGATCAGCTTCCCGGAGGACCCGGTCAGGCTCTACCAGAGGCTCAGA
Source organism: Methanosarcinales archaeon (assembly GCA_013415595.1). Classification (GTDB taxonomy): domain Archaea; phylum Halobacteriota; class Methanosarcinia; order Methanotrichales; family Methanotrichaceae; genus JAAEEW01. The sequence continues at coordinate 1,670 of JAAEEW010000215.1, forward strand.
AGCATCAACCCCAGCCCCTACACCTACCTGTTCGAGTTTGGAGATACGGCCATTGTGGGCGCCTCTCCGGAGACCCTCTTCAACATCTACAGCCGCAAGCTGCGGGTGAACCCCATCGCCGGGACCTGTCCCCGGGGAAGGACGGTCAAGGAGGACGAGGACCTGGCCCGGGCCATGCTCGGCGACGAGAAGGAGCGGGCCGAGCACATCATGCTGGTGGACCTGGGAAGAAACGACGTGCGCAGCGTCTCCCAGTCCGGAACGGTCAAGGTGGAGGACTTCATGTCCGTGCTTCGCTACTCCCATGTCCAGCACATCGAGACCCTGGTCTGCGGCGATCTGCGGGCCGAGTGCGACCAGTTCGACGCCGCCCGGTCGGTCTTTCCGGCGGGAACGGTCTCCGGGGCGCCGAAGCTTCGAGCCATGGAGATCATCGACACCCTGGAAGGCGAGCCCCGGGGAATCTACGCCGGAGGGGTGGGCTATTTCTCCTGCGACGGCAGCACCGACTTTGCCATCGCCATCCGCTCGGTGGTGATCCAGGATGGGGTGGCCACCGTGCAGGCCGGAGCGGGGATCGTGGCCGACTCCGATCCCTACCGGGAGTACATGGAGACCGAACGCAAGATGGCTGCCATGCGAAAGGCGCTGGGGGCTTGAACCCATGAGAAGACCCATATTGTTCATAGACAACCAGGACTCCTTCGTGTGGAACCTGGTGGATTACGTCTCTCAGTTCTATCCGGAGACGGTGGTGTATCCCAACAGCGTAGAGCTGTCCGAGGTTCTCTGGCTGGAGCCGGCGGGAATCGTCATCTCCCCCGGCCCCGGCCATCCGGCCAATCCCAGGGACATCGGCAACTGCATCGAGATCATAAAGCACTTCAGCAGCAGGGACGTCCCTGTCCTGGGGGTGTGCCTGGGCCACCAGGCCATCAACCTGGCCTTTGGGGGCACCATCTCCCACACCATCCCCCTTCACGGCAAGGCCTCCCGCATCATCCACGACGGGACAGGCATATTCCAGGGGCTGGAAAATCCCCTGCAGGGCGGCAGGTACCACTCCCTGGCCGTGGAGAAGCTGGCCCCGTCCCTGGAGATATCGGCCTTCACCCCGGAGGGCGTGGTCATGGGGGTCAGGCATCGCAGCCTGCAGGTCAACGGCCTACAGTTTCACCCGGAGTCGGTCCTGACGCCAGGTGGGATGGGCATAATTCTGAACTGGGTAAAGGAGGTGATGGCACGGTCCTGAGTCCCCTGATCGAGGGCCTGGTGGGGGCCAGCGAGGCCCGCCGTCGCATTGCGGCTCCGGGCTACGATAAAGTCTCAAAGCCCCGGGACCTGGTGCGCTCGGCCAGGGAGTCCCGGGCCCGGGGATTGATCCCCATCATCGCCGAGATCAAGCCCCGCATACTGAGCCGTCCCCTGAAGCCGGGGGAGGCGGCACAGATGGCCCGCTCCTACCAGGAGATGGGGGCCTGTGCCGTGTCCGTGCTCACCGAGCCCACCTACTTCCTGGGCTCCATCGCCTCCCTGCCCGAGGCCAGGGCGGCCTGCGACATTCCCGTGCTGCGAAAGGACTTCATCCTGGACAAAATCCAGCTCCGGGAGGTCGAGGCCGACCTGGTCCTGCTCATCGCCACACTGCCTATCGACGTTCAGGACATGATCAATGCCTCCCGCTTCCTGGGCATGGAGCCTCTGGTGGAGGTGCACACCGAAGAAGAGCTGCACAGCGTCCTGAAGACCGACGCCCGGCTGGTGGGGATCAACAACCGCAACCTGGCCACCCTGGAGGTGGACCTGGCCACCTTCGAACGCCTGGGTCCCCTGGCCAGGGACGCCGGAGTCTTCGTGGTGGCCGAGAGCGGGGTGTACTCCCGGCAGGACGCCCTCTGCATGGTGCAGGCCGGGGCGGACGCCATCCTGGTGGGAACGAGCCTTATGAAGTCGCCCCGAAGCTTGAGAGAGCTGTGCGGCCTTGCCAGCCGGGACGAGTAGCCATCCAAAAAAATGCCCGGATTTTGGTCAGCTTTGAGGCCGGCTCTGCTTCTTCTCCTCTTTTTTCCGGCTGACCCGGTACTCCTGAATCATGCTCTCCAGCCACCGGGTCTTCTTCTCTTTGGACTGCCGCTCCATCTGCTCCGCCCAGGCGGCCCGGACCCGCTCCAGGTTCTCCGGGTCGACGAAGGCGATGCCGTCGATGCGGCTCAGCTCCAGGTCCCGGGCCATGAGAACCGGCACCCCTTTCCCGTGCAGGTACTCCTCCGCCTCCCGGGGCATCTCCCCCTCCGAGACCACGGCCTCCACTCCCATCTTCACCAGCAGGTCTGCGGTGTGGGGCCCGCCGCCGCTGGCGTCGCCCAGGAGCACCAGGTCTCCCCGGCCGATGGACCACCGCTCCCCGGCCGACACCACCGCCTCTTTGGAGAAGGCTTCCACCGGCTTCAGCCTGCGATAGCCCTTCAGCTCCTCCACCCGCTCGGTGCGGTTGAGGCGGGACCTCTGGGACTTGAGGCGGCGCAGGATCTTCCTCTCCGCCCGGAGCAGCCCCCGCAGCCGCTCGATCTCTTTGTCCCGGATGCGAATCTCGTGGTCCCTCCTGGTCTCCCGGTAGGCCTGGTCCCTCACCCGCTCCAGCTTTCGCAATAGCCCGGCCACCTCCTGGTCCTTCCTGGCCAGATCGGACTTCAGCTCCTCCTGGTAGTCCCTCAGGGTCTTTATCTGCTCCTCCAGCTGGCGGTTGTGGTCTTTGACCTGGACCACGTCCGCCGGGCCCTCCGCCTCCGCCGCCTGCTCCGGCCTCTCCGGGGCCGGGGCGGCCACCAGCTCGGCTATGGCATTCTCGATGGAGTAGCCCCGCACCACCAGGGCTTTGACCTCGTCGGGATCGATCTCCGGCGGCGCTTTCTTCTCCACCAGGGAGAACTTGTTGCGGTACTTCTTGAAGGCGCTGACCGCCGCGGCCAGGGCGTCTCGCTGGTGGTCGTTCTTGTACCCGAACTGCCTGGCCATGGCGATCTTGTCCTCCGCCGGCACGGCCTCGCCGGGAGAGTAGAGCACCGAGTTGAAGGACCGTTTGATCTTCTCCACCGCCCCGGGGGTGGGGAAGACGTCGGTAGCCACGATCAGGGGCTTTCCCCGGGCGGCGATCCACTCGATGACGTCGGCCGGGGACATGGCCCGGGCGCTGGTGACGTCCACCAGCTCCCCCTGCAGGTTCAGGGCGGCCACCCCGGTGGTGGTGCCGGGGTCGATGCCGGCGATGATGTAGCCCCGGCGCTGCTGCAGCGGCAGGAACTGCAGACGGGGGCGCTCCACTCCCTCCACCCTCACCTGGGCGTCCTCGTAGCACCCGGGCTTGACCGGCACCCTCTCCCGGGGGGCCTCCACCACGAACTCGCAGCGGATGTAGCCGCCCAGCCCCTCCACCGCCCGGCTGGTGAAGCTGAATCCCGACTCCCGGAGCTGCTTTTCCACCTCCCGGGCCCGGCCCTTGACCGTGCCGTGGATCTTGCGGGAGTAGCGCTTCTGGCTCCAGCCACCCCGGCCGGGAGAGCGGCGGCGGCTGACCTTGATCCAGGTCCTGTCCTCGAAGGCACAGACCACCTGGCCCACCCCCTTGGCCGCCAGCCGGGCGCAGGCCTCCGCCTCCTCCATGGGATTTAGCCGGTCGAAGGTCATGCCGTGCCAGCGGGCCACCCTGGTCAGGGCCTCCTGTCTCTCCCCTCCGGTGACCTGGACCAGCCTGGTGTTCATGGGCAGCTGCCGGAGCAGGGATATCAGGTCCCTGCGGCTGGAGGCCAGCTCGTGGACGTTGTCCACGGCTATCAGCTCCGGCCGCTGCTCCCGGATCAGCCTGATCAGCTTGTGCCTGCTGATCATGTTGAAGGCGGTGGCCTGTTCACCGTCGAGAATGGCCAGGGCGTAGCTGGGATGCCTGCTCCTGGCCGACCCGCTGGCGATGTCCACCCCGAAGATGAGCCCTAAGATACCACCTCTTCTCCCTTCAGGCCCGCCTCCCGGCACAGGTTCTCAAAGACCTCCGGCCTGGTGGCCGGCAGGGCTTCTTGAAGGTCGATATTAAGGTCGTATTTGCGTTTGAAGAACTTGAGCAGGTTGGAGACGTCCCTCTCCAGAAGCTCCCGGGCGTGGGGGTGGCTCAGGGGGATGGCCTGGGCCCAGTCGATGATCTTCACTCCCTCCTCTCCCACGAAGACGTTGAACTCGCTCAGGTCGGCGTGGACCAGCCCCACTCCCAGGGTGGCCTCCACCTGCTCCAGGATCAAGGACCACACCCCCTGGGGGTCGGATAGCCTGGCCCTGGATAGCTGAACTCCCTCCACCAGGCCCATGACCACGGCGTGCCTGCTGTGGGCCACCGGCCGGGGCACCTCCACCCGGGGGTACAGCTTCTTCAAGGCCTCGAACTCCGCCCGGGCACCCAGGCTGGCGGCCCGCAGCCAGGATACTCTGGGCTTATCCTTGAGGTGCTCTCTCACCCGGCGAACGTGCCTGAAGCTGGTCCTGCCCTCCCGGTGAAACTTGATGGCCACCGGCCCCTCCCCCAGGGCCTCGTAGACCACCGACTCCTTGCCCACCCCGGCCAGGCTGCCGAGAGACCTGACTGCGTC
>JAAEEW010000216.1 GCA_013415595.1 Methanosarcinales archaeon
AGGAGATGAGAAAGAGAGTAAATTCGCCCAGCATCGCTTCGCCTCCACTGAACATAACGCCGGAGGAGCCGAAGAAGGGTCTGAAGTATGCTGCTGTGGACGTCCCTTCAGGCGTGCGGGGCAGGATGGCCGTCATCGGGCCCATGATCGATGAGGCGGAGGCGGCCATAATCGCCAGGGACGATAGCTGTCTTCTGGGGTGCACCGGCTGCGCCCGCACCAACGAGCTTTCCCGCTATCTGATAAAGAGAAAGGGGATACCGGTCCTGGAGGTAAAGTACCCGGAGAGCGACGCCGAAGCCCGGCGGTTCGTCCACGACATCAGGACCTTTCTGGAGGGGTTGAAGTGATAAGAATTGCCCAGTTGTCCTGCGGTTCCGAGTACAGCGGCATACAGCCTGAGCTGGAGAAGGCGGCAGAGGCCGTGGGAGCCAAGCTGGTGCATATCGAGGTCTCCCTGGAGGACGTCCTGGGCGTGGAGCAGAAGTTCGGGGTCTCCGTTCCCAGCGGCGACCTGAACCTGGCCATGGCCAGGGCGGTTCGCCTGGTGGAAAATCCGGAGCTGGCAGATGCCGTGTTCGTGGCCACCTGTTTTCGGTGCGCCGAGGGGGCCATCATCAGGGGCGAGATCAGGAGGTACATCCACGAGAACTCCCGGCTGCCCGTCCTGAGCTATTCTTACACCGAGAGGACCACCGCCGAGACCCTGCTGACCAGGATGGAGGCCCTGGTGACCACGGCCAAGCTCAAGGCCCTGCTGGGCCGGGAGAGGCAGACCGGGATCACCGCCGGAATCGACTCCGGGTCCACCACCACCAAGTCGGTGGTCATGAAGGACAACCAGGTGATAGGAACGGGATGGGTCCCCACCACCGACGTGCTGAAGAGCGCCGAGGATGCCTTCCAGGCGGCTTTGAAGGAGGCCGGGGTCACCCGGGAGCAGATCCAGGGCCTGGGAGTCACCGGGTACGGCCGGTTCCTGGTGGGAAAACACCTCAACGCCAGGCTGATCCAGGAGGAGATCACCGTCAACTCCAAGGGAGCGGTCTTCCTGGCCGACGCCCAGAAGGGCCCGGCCACGGTGATAGACATCGGGGGCATGGACAACAAGGCCATATCCGTCCAGGACGGCATACCGGGAAGCTTCACCATGGGCGGGATTTGCGCCGGCGCTTCCGGCCGGTTCCTGGAGCTGACCGCCCGACGCCTGGGAGTGGACATCACGGAGCTTGGCAAGCTGGCCCTCAAGGGATTCCATCAGAACGTGACCATGAACAGCTACTGCATAGTCTTCGGCACCCAGAGCCTGGTCAACAGCCTGTCCCAGGGAGCCAAGCCGGAGGACGTGGCCATGGCTGCCTGTCACAGCGTGGCCGAGCAGGTCTTCGAGCAGCAACTGCAAGAGGTGGAGGTCAAGGAGCCGGTGATCATGGTGGGAGGCACCTCCCTGATCGAGGGGCTGCCGAGAGCCATGGAGCTTCTCCTGGGAGTCAAGGTAATCGTGCCCCAGCACGCCCAGTTCATCGGGGCCGTAGGGTCCGCCCTCCTGGTGTCCGGAATCCTGGAGGGATGAGATGGACCCCCTAGAGGTCTTCAAGATCGAGGCTCCGGGGGAGGAGTATGGCCGGAGGAAATACCGGGAGGTCCTGCTGGACATCCTGCAGGACCTGGGACTGGTGCGGTCCATCGGCAAGCTGCTCGTCTACGTGGACATCGAGAAGCCCCTCTTCTCCGCCTACGGGGTGATGCGGGGACACCTGCCGCCCCTGAAGGTGGAGGACGTGGGCGAGGTGGCCAGGGCCGAGGGAGGCTACCAGATCAAGGTGGACGACGAGGAGCACATGGCCGACCTGCTGAAGGTGCTGTGGGCCACCTACGGCCGGGAGAAGGTGGAGCAGCCGGACCGGGATATCCTCACCGTCAGCTCCGAGGTCCCACCCAACGACCTGGTGGTGACCGACGTGGACCAGGAGTTCAGACGGGACCTCACCGACGCCCTGATCAGGATAGCTCCGGAGGGATTTCGAAACCGGAGAAACGAGATGACCGAGAACAGCTTCTTCTTCATAGCCGCCGAGGAGACCCTGACCCCCTCCCTGATCGAGGAGGTTAAAGAGAAGATAAGGGGGATGGACCATGCTTGAGCCTGTGATGTTTACCGGTGGGATCTACAAGCACGACCTGGTGATCGAGCTGGTGGAGGACCTGGGCGGCTACGTGCTGCAAAAGAACGTCACCCAGAGCGAGATCATTCTTCTGCTTCTGGTCCCCTCCGAGGATATGCCTACCCTGGAGGCCCTGGTCAAAGAGCTTCGAGGCAAGCTCACCCGGGCCCCTCTGGCGGGCACAGAGGTGGCGGTGGTCACCCCCACGCTGGCCATTCATCACCTGCCCCACAGCGCCTGCGACATCGCCGAGTACCTGAGGAGAAACGGGGCCAAGAGCAACATGCTCGGCCTGGCCAGAGGAGTGGGCCGGGAGATCGCCCAGATCACCGAGTACGAGACCGACCTGATCAACGAGCACGACGCGGCGGTGTTCAGCTACGGCAACTTCGCCAGGTGCATCATCGAGAAGGACAGGCTGTACCGCAACATCACAGTCCCCGTGGTGGTCACCGGCGGGCCGGAGATCGACCCCCAGCTCCTGCCCTACGCCTACCGGTACGTGAGCGCTGTAGGCAGAATCGCCCACCGATCCCGAAAGGCCTCCGAGCTGGAGATGCTGGACCGCATCGTAGAAGCCGTGGGAAGCGCCCTGGACAAGAACCGGTCGGACATCGAGAAAGACCCCCTGACCACCTCCCCGCCCCGGGTGATGGACGCGGTCCGGGAGCAGGTGCCGGAGCTGGAGATGTCCTTCTCTCCCCTGCCCATAGCCCTGAACCTCAACGGATGCCGGGTGAAGCTGCCATACGAGGACTTCCACCAGGCGGTGGAGAGGGTGACCTTCGACGAGGGAGTCACCCTGGGAGAGATCGCCCAGGTGAAGCCCTCCAGGATGAAGAGCTATATACTGGTTAGGATATTGCCCATGTCTGAAACGGGATTCGTCTTCTGATTCCCGTTTCCAGGATTTGTTAGTATGACCTTTGAAGATGATCTAGACAGAATATTGGTGAAAGGGGTAGAGAAGTCGGCAGCAGAGATGATCGAAGCCGTTCAGAGTGCTTACGGCGAGGTTCCTTACATCTTTAATTTCATGCAGGAAAATCCCGAGCTGCTGATAACCAAAATTCTACATAACAACGCCATCCTGAAGACCTCCCGGCTGGACATGAAGACCGTCGAGCTGATCTCCATCGCCGTCAGCGCGGCCATCAGGTGCAGCCACTGTCTGCAGATGCACATCCGGGTGGCCAAACGAATGGGGATCACCGACGAAGAGATCGCCGCCGTCATGTTCCTGGCAGGCAACCTGGTCAACGCCAGCGTGCTGGCCACTGCCACCCGGGAGCTGGAGCGGGAGGTCTGCGATACCTGCCAGATTGGAAGCTGCGAGATTCACGGGATAGACGATTAAACCGGGGACGTTTGCCGGGGAGACCTCTGAACTTCGACCTCTCCCCCCGGGACTCCCGGGCCCGATGACCAGATCTTCGTTCTTTTAGCCATGCCGGTCGCCGGATGGTGGTCCGCGTTAATGTTCACCAAAATTCTTAAGTACATATCGTAAGCATAGGTCGTTTCGAATGTTCAGTATTGATCGAACGATGGCGCCCGATTCGTTTATGGGGCTGAAGGGTGATGGCTGTGGCTGCTGAAGTCCGGTCCAGCCCGGCGGCCATCGAGCTGGTGGACGTGAGGAAGACCTACCGGATAGG
>JAAEEW010000034.1 GCA_013415595.1 Methanosarcinales archaeon
GCTGTCCGGGGAATGGGACATCCCCTGGAGAATGGGGGAAACGACTCCGTGCCCCTGCCCCTGGCCAGGAGCCGTCCCGCCGGGACCTGGACGGCCGCCCATCCCGTCAGGTCGTGGGCAAAATCGATGTGCTGCAGGAGGCGGGTCCATCGCTGTGGCTGGGATGGATGCAGATGGGCCCTGCGGCAAATCCCAATTTTTCGGACAACTTCCTGGGAAAAAAATAAAAAGGTTTAGAGCAGAGCTACCCTGGAAAGGGAGAATAATTTGCGGTGATTATCTTTGAGAAGCTCTATTGGCGTGATCGTGGGTGAGACCAGTCCGTTCCAGTTCAAGTTCATGATGACCAAGGCCGTGGGCCGCGGAGCCTACGTGAAGGCGAAATGCGAAGGCAAGGAATGGATGATTGCCCAGATCGAGGAGGTAAAGAGGACCAATACAGCTTACACTCTGGCTCAGATGGAGCGGCCGGGCAGCAAGCCCGAGGTTCGCGAATGGGTGGTGGCCGAGGCCAGGGTTCTGGGAGTGGCTGCCAACGGCAGGGTGCGCATGCCCACCACGCCGTCCCGGCCGGGGGAGGAGGTGTTCCTGGCCGACGAGCGGCTGATCAAGGCCTCGCTGGGCCTGGCCCGGGGGAACATGTACATCGGCATCCTCAAGGGCTACGACGTCCCGGTGGAGCTGGACGCCAACACCCTGGTGCAGAAGCACTGCAGCGTGCTGGCCAAGACCGGCAGCGGAAAGTCCTACACCGCCGCGGTGATCCTGGAGGAGCTGCTGGAGAAAGGGGTGGCCCTGCTGGTGATCGATCCCCACGGCGAGTACGCCTCCATGAAGATGGCCAACACCGAGGGGGACTTCGGGCGGTTTCGGATCAAGCCCCGGGGCTATGACGTGGCCGTCTACACCCCGGCCACCCAGGTGGTGAATCCCAAGGCTGATCGGCCGCTGCGGTTCAACAGCATGAACCTCTCCGCCCGGGAGATCGCCCGGATGATTCCCGAGGAGGGGAGCAACGGCCATCTGGGGCTGCTCTACGAGGCCATAACCGCCCTGTCAGCGGAGACCGACGTCTACGACCTGGAGGACGTGATCCGCCAGGTGGAGAAGTCCACGTCCAAGACCAAGTGGAACCTCATCGGCCAGCTGGAATCCCTGCTGGAGCTGGGCATATTCTCCGGCCAGCCCACCCGGACCGAGGAGCTGCTGGCCCGGGGCCGGGCCTCGGTGATCGACATGACCGGGGTCTCTCCGGAGATGCAGCCCATGATCGTCTCCCGGCTGCTTGGCGAGATCTTCGAGGCCCGCAAGCTTGGCCGGGTATCGCCGGGGATGGTGGTGATCGAGGAGGCTCACAACTACATCCCGGAGAGGGGGACGGGCAAGGCCGCGTCCACCCCCATCATCCGCACCATCGCCGCCGAGGGGCGAAAGTTCGGGCTGGGACTGATGATCATCAGCCAGAGGCCGGCCCGGGTGGAGAAGAACGTGATATCCCAGTGCAACACCCAGATCATCATGCGGGTGACCAATCCCAACGACTTGAAGGCTCTCAGCAAGGGGCTGGAGGGGATGACCGGCGAGCTGGAGGAGGAGATCAAGAGGCTGCCCGCCGGAACGGCCATGCTGGTCAGCAACGAGATCGAGAGGCCGGTGGTGGTCAACATCCGGCCCAGGAAGAGCAAGCACGGCGGAATCAGCACCCCCATCGTGGCCCGGGAGATATCGGATGGGGCGGCTGGCGGTCCGGCAGCAGCGGGCCAGGGCGGGGCCGGGCAGGGTCAGGAAAGGCGGGCCCGTCCCGGAAACGGCAGGCCGGGCAAGGACGCACCTCCCAAGAGCCCGGCGGGATTGCTGAAGAAAATGTTCGGGCCCCGGCAGGCCTGAAGCGAAGGGGCCAGCTCCAGGCCTTCGTCTCGGGCCCCGCAATGGGAAAAAGACAGAATTTCGCCCCGGGAGCCGCCTGGCCTTGTCATGACCCCTGTCATGACGTTTGGCGCTGGCGCAGGTTTTCAGTCCCGGGGACGGATGAATTGCTTTTAGACCCGGTTATTCTGAGTAATGATTGCGAGTTCTGATCATGCCCGGGTCCTGATCGTGCCCAGGTCCTGATTATCCAGATTCCTGATCATCCCGGCTGCCCTTCATCTTCATCCCTGCCGCCGTCAATTCGGGTCATGGGGCTGCCAGCCTGGAGATTTCATTCGGAGCTGCCGTCCTGCTCCTTCAGCTCTTTCAGCTTCTCCAGGGCCCGGTCCCGCAGGTTCTCCAGGCGGGCCCTGGTGCTGAGCGCGTTTTCGCAGTGAGAGGCCACCTTAGGGCTGCAGCCGGCCATCAGGTCCATCACCCGGTCGGCAAGCTGGGTGAAGCCCTGGCTCTCCAGGCGGTCCAGGAGGAGGGCCA
>JAAEEW010000217.1 GCA_013415595.1 Methanosarcinales archaeon
AGACCTGACTGCGTCTCGCTTGACCAGGTCGTCCAGGGCCAGGATGTCGTAGGCATCGAAGCCGATCTGGTAGCCCTCGTAGGGAATGGTGGTGAAGGCCACCAGCTTGAGGGGAGCTATCTCCCGGATGCGAAAGTCTACCCTGGCCGGGGAGAGCCCTGAGATCTGGGCGATCTCCTCCACCGGAACCCATTCTCGATGACGCATCCCCGTCTCGATGCCCTTTAAAACCGAGAAGTCCTCCCTGGTCAGGGTTCGATATCCCTTGGCAAGCGGTTTCACATATCTATTATGGGCGCCGTTACCCTAAATCTCTTTGCCTTCAGCCTGCAAAGCTCCGCCACCTCTTCTCCAGCTCCGGATCCTGCATGGTCTCCATGACGTAGTTGGCGAACTCCTCTCCCGTGGCCCCGCCCGGACGGCCGGTGATGACCAGCCTCTTCTCGTACTGGCCGCAGATGTCCAGGGCCATCTCCAGCTTTTGGGCCTGCTCGGCGAACCCTATGTGCCGCAGGAGCATGGTGGAAGCCCGCATCATGCTGGAGGGGTCGGCGTAGATGGCCCGTCCCTCCTGGACCATGCGGGGAGCAGATCCGTGGATGGCCTCGAACATGGCGTACCTCTTGCCGATGTTGGCGCTTCCCGCAGTCCCTACACCGCCCTGGAACTCCGCCGCCTCGTCGGTCAGGATATCTCCGTACAGGTTGGGCAGGACTATCACCTTGAAGTCCTTCCGGCGCTTGACGTCCACCAGCTTGGCGGCCATGATGTCCACGAACCAGTCGTCGAAGCTGATCTCCGGATACTCCTTGGATACCGCCCTTGCCGTCTCCAGGAACTTGCCGTCGGTGGTCTTGATGACGTTGGCCTTGGTGACTGCCGAGACGCGCTTGATCCCGTTTTTCCTGGCGTACTCGAAGGCCAGCCTGGCCACCCGCTCCGAGCCGGGGGTGCTGATGACCTTGAAGTCCACGGCCAGGTCGGGGGTGACGTTGATGCCCTGGCTGCCCAGCACGTAGGCGTCCTCGGTGTTCTCCCTGAAGAAGATCCAGTCTATCTCCTCCTCGGGGACCTTCACCGGCCGGACGTTGGCGAACAGGTCCAGCTCTCGTCTCATGGCCACGTTGGCGCTCTCCAGGTTCGGCCAGGGGTCACCCTTCTTGGGGGTGGTCAGGGGGCCCTTCAGGATGACGTGACACTTCTTCAGGTCCTCCAGCGACTCCTCCGGCAGGGCTTTCATGACTTTTACCCGCTCCTCGATGGACAGGCCGCCTATCTCCCTGGTCTGTACCCTGCCCTCATCTATCTCTTTCTTCAGGAGGTGCTCCAAGACCCGCCTGGCCTCCCGGGTGATGTAGGGGCCTATGCCGTCGCCGTCCACGAAGCCGATCACCAGCGGCTTCTGGTGGGCATAGTCCACCCAGTCCTGGCCGGCCTTCATTATCTCCACCCTCTTCATCTGCTCTGCCAGGATCTTCCCAAAGTGCTCCTTGGCCTGCATAATGGCCTGATCGTCGGTCATGAAATATCATTCTCCCACCATCCTAATCCCCCGTATCTCTCAAGAACCTTTTCATCTTCTCCCGGGGCTCTGGATCTCCGCCCTTCCGGCCCCTTCTTACCCGTCTTCCAGCCGGGGGCAAATTATAAACGGCAGAGACGAGATTCAGATCTTCAATAACTTGGGGAAGGGATCCACATGGCTTACGGAGAGCTGATCTTCTACGTCCTTATATTTTTGATTGCATTCATGATCGCCCGCATAGTTATGAAGATACTGAGGGGCTACTGATGTCCCTGCTGGCTGCTGTAATCCCGGGACGGTGAGGCCTTGCCGGAGATGAACGCTCTTCCGCCGGTCATAGCCACGGTTGGCGGCGGCGGCACCAGGCTTTACCCGCTGACCCTAAGCCAGCCCAAGCCCCTGGTGGAGATCTGCGATACGGCCATAATTGCCGTGCTCTTCCGCATCCTGGCCCGCCAGGGTTGCCGGAGGTTCATCCTGGGGAGCAAGGGTTCGGACAACACCCTGGCTCTCAGCAACTACTTCAAGGCCGGCGAGGGCTTCTTCAAGCGCCTGGGCGTGGACCAGCACGAGGAGATCGGCTATCAGCCCCAGTACGACGACCGGGGAAGCGCCGACTCCCTCCGGTACTGCATGAGCTATTTCGATATCAACGAGGAGATCCTGGTCATATCGGGAGACAATCTGATCGACATCGACCTGCAGAAGTTCATCGAGTTCCACCGCTCCCACAGGGCCATGCTCACCGTGGCAGTAAAGGAGCTGCCACCCGGGGAGAGCATATCTCAGTACGGGGCAGCGGAGATCGACAGCGATCAGCGCATCCTGGGCTTCGTGGAAAAGCCAAAGGAAGGAACCGAGCCCAGCCGGATGATCAACACCGCCTTCTACCTGTTCTCCCCCCGCATCCTGGACGTTTTGCGCGACATGGGCGACCTGGCCCGGGACATCGGGGGCGACCTGATACCCTACCTGACGGAGAACGGCTGTCCGGTCTATGGCTATCCCCTGCAGGGCTACTGGGTGGACATAGGCACTCCGGAGCGGCTGCTCCAGGCCTCCATGAACGTCCTGTGCGGGGAGGTTAGCCACTTCAGCTTCAGGCACCAGTACCGACCTCATCAGTGGATTCACCCCACCACCCTGGCCCGGATCAAGCGCCACCTGGACTCCGGGGAGATCAAGCTGCGGGGGAACGTCTCCATCGGCCGCAACTGCCGCATAGAGCCGGGCTGCACCATCGAGAACTCCCACATCGGACACACCTCCATGATCGAGAGGGGCGTGGATATCAAGAACAGCATGATCATGAGCTTTTGCAACATCATGCACGGCGTCCAGATCAACAGAGGGGTGGTGGGAAGACACTCCACCATCGGCGCCCGCAGCGTGCTGGATGCCGATAGTCAGAACAACGGCAATAAATCCGGCCGCATACCGGTGGTCGGAGAAAATGTGATCCTTTCCAAGGATTCGATGGTAGTTCCAGGGACCAGAGTGGCCCAACTGAAGTTCAGCCACATGATCCTGGCCACCGGAAAGTTCCTCGAGCTTGGTTCAGATGAGCGGAATATTTATTTCGCTCAAAAATAAATCCTTTAAGATCTAAGAATTACCAGACCCGCTCCCAGGTGCCGTTCTCAGCCGGCCTCACCCTGTATTTTTTGCCGTTGGATATCAGGAATCGGTGGAGCTCGGGCGCGTCTTTGAATATTGATTTGTCACGCAGGTTATTGTAAATGTCCTCAGAGGTAAAGCCGCTCAAGCTTCCCTTGCCGTAAACAATTCTCTCAATAGTGTACCAGATGTCGTCGAACTTTCTCATCGGGTAGGTCCACTCTTTGAACTTCATAAGCTACCACCGCAAAGAGAGTGGCCCTTGACGAATAAGAACCTTTCGTTGTTCCCGCTCCATGGCGCGCTCCCAGCATTTCAGAAAGCAAGGGGTCGCCATCAGCATGTCGTCCCCGGACGGCACGAGTCGGCACACCGTCCCAAGACGGCAAATCGCTGCAGTGAGCATGTCATTGCAGACGGCAATAGCGTTTCCATAAGCCTCAATCTTGCAAAAGGGCGCCCTGGAGCGGCAGGGCCGTCTTCACGGCATCTCGGACCGGTCGTCGTCCGGTCGGGGCTTTCCTGGTGCGTGAAAAAATATCCGGAAAGGGTTATCATCGATCCGGCGAGAAGGGAGGGCATGAACCTTGAGCAGTTGCCCGGGGAGATAGAGGCCTGCACCCGCTGTTCCCTTTGCCAATCCCGCCTCCGGGCCGTTCCCGGGGAGGGGCCGATGGATGCGGCGGTGATGCTGGTGGGCGAAGCCCCCGGGGCGGACGAGGACCGGCTGGGGCGGCCCTTCGTGGGGCGGGCGGGAAGGATTCTGGACCGGGCCCTGGATATGGCCTCCCTGGAGCGGGAGCGGATCTTCATAACCAACGTGGTGAAGTGCCGGCCCCCCAACAACCGCAGGCCTCTGAAGGGGGAGATGGCCGCCTGTCTGCCTCACCTCCGGGCCCAGATGGAGCTTCTCCATCCCCGGGTGATCTGTCTGATGGGAAACGTGGCTCTGGGCGCCGTGCTGGGGATGCAGGGAGTCATGTCCCTTCACGGCCAGACGATCCAGGACCGGTATCTGGTAACGGTCCACCCGGCGGCGGTGGTGAGAAATAGAAGGCTGATGGAGCTGTTCGTCTCCGACCTGCAGGAGATAAAACGGATGCTCAGGGATTGAACATCTTCTTGACCTTGGTGATGGCCGAGGGCAGGGCCAGGATGAAGACCAGGTCGCCCTCCTCCACCTTGGTATTCTCGTCCGGGATCAGGGGCAGGTTGTTCCTCAAGATCATGCCCACCGTGGCGTTGCTGGGCATCTCCCTGACCATGCTCTTGCCTATGATTTTGGATTTCTTCTTGGCGGCGAACTCCACCAGCTCCATCCGCTCGTCGCTGAGGGTGATTACGTCCTCTCCTCCCACCACCAGCTGCAAGACGGCGTCGACCGTGACCTGGCCGGGGCTCACCGCCCGGTCCACCCCCACCATCTCGAAGAGCTTTATGAACTCGCTCTTATCCACCCGGGAGATGATCTTCTTGGAGCCCAGCTGCTTGGCCAGGAGGGAGCTTAGCAGGTTCTTCTCGTCCTCGCCGGTCACGGCGAAGACCACGTCTGCAGCCCCCAGGCTCTCTTCCTTCAGCAGGGAGATGTCCGTGCCGTCTCCGTTCAGGATCATGGTCTCCGAGAGCCTCTCGGCGATATCCTTGCAGCGATCCTTGTCGATCTCGATGAGCTTGATGTCGAAGCCCATCCTCTCCAGGCGGCTGGCCAGGTAGAATCCCACCATCCCCCCGCCCATGATGGTCACCTTGCGGTCTTTGTCGTCCTCGTGGATGAACTTCCTGATCGCCGGAAGGGCCCTGGACTCACAGATCAGGATCAGATGGTCCCGGGAGAGGATGGTCGTGTCTTTGGTGGGAATTATTATGTCCCCGGAGCGGTTGATGGCCATGATCTTGGAGTTTTTGGGGAGGACCAGCTTGCTCACCGCCCCCATCAGCGGCATGTCCTCGCTCACCCGGAACTCAATCAGTTCCACCTCTCCCCCGGCCAGCTGGCGGTTCATGAGCATGGACGGGAAGTAGAGGGTTCTGGCCAGCTCCTCGGCCATCACCAGCTCCGGGCAGATCATGTAGTTTATGCCGATATGTCTGCGGTGCTTGACCGGCTGGTCGATGTACTCCGGATTGCTCACCCGGGCGATGGTCTGGGAGACCCCCATGTTGGCGGCTATAATGCAGGTGATTATGTTCACCTCGTCGTTTCCGGTGACCGCCAGGACGATCTCCACGTCTTTGAGGCCCGCCTGATTGAGCAGCCTGGCGTTGGCTGCGTTGCCCTGGAGCACCTTGATGTCCATTCCCTCCAGCCTGCGACAGGCCTGGGGGTCGTTGTCGATGACCGTGACATCATGCTCCCTGTTGAGGGCCTTGGCGACGTGAAAGCCCACCTCTCCTGCACCGCTGATTAAAACCCGCATCGAAATGCCCTCCTGCCAATCCCGTTAAATCCTTTCCTGCACGGAAAAATGTTTCCCCCTGGGAGCCTCGGCCCCGGCCGTCCGGACGACAAAATTTTATAAAAATACCCTCCGCCCTGGACCCCCCCCAGCACCCGCCTGTCCGGCCAAGATATTTCTACCATTAGATCTTCGGCCAGGCCATGCACATTCTCGAGGCGGAGTTTGCCGGCCGCATCAGCAACTTTCAAAGGATACTCTATCTCTGTCACCGCAGCGCAGATCCGGATGCCATCGGCAGCGCTTTTGCCCTGCAGCAGGCCTTCTTTGGAGATCTGGGGGTGGTGGGCGACGTGAGCCGGACCGCCGGACGCCTCGTAGAAGTGCTGGGGGCCTCCCCCATTCTGGATCCAGATCCCGGGGACTACGATCTGGTGGTGGTGGTGGACACCTCCACCTGGCTTCAGTTGGGAAGCATCAGGCCCACCCGGTACGCAGTAATCGACCACCACCAGGATACGGCCATGCTGGAGGGGGCGGAGTTCTACATCCACCGCCCGGCCAACTCCACGGCGGAGATCGTCTGGCAGGTTCTGAAGCAATCGGCCATCCCGGTCACCAGGGAGTCTGCCTTAGGCCTGCTGGTGGGCATAATATCAGATACCGGCCGGTTCAAGCACGCCCAGGCGGCCTCCTTCCTGGCGGTAGGTGAGCTCCTGGAGGCCGGGGGAATAGAGTACGGAGAGGCTCTCAGCGTTCTATCCCGCATGCCAAGCGAGCTATCCCAGAGGATAGCCATACTGAAGGCGGCCAGCCGGGCTCAGATAGAATGGTCGGGAGAATGGGTGGTCATGGCCACCGAGGTCAGCGCCTTCGAGGGCTCCTCGGCCATGGCCCTGGTGGACCTGGGGGCGGACGTGGCCTTTGCCGCCGGCCGCCACGGGGGGGTTTGCCGGGCCAGCGGCCGGGCCAGGTACGAAGCCACCGAGGCCGGACTGGACCTGTCGGAGATAATGCGAGAGGTGGCGGCGTCCTTTGGAGGGGACGGCGGAGGCCACCGGGGAGCTGCGGCCCTGGAGGCAGCCTGCCCCCCCGCCCAGGCTCTCAGGGAGCTGAAGAGACGGGCGCTGCAAAAGCTGTCCAGCGCCGATTCGCTCTAGAGCTTTCGATAGCGCTCTGCGGCTTTCTTGAGGGCTTCAATTCCCGGCAGAGGCTCTCCGGATAGGTACGTGATGCTGGCTCCGCCGCCCATGCTCACGTGGGAGAACTTGCTCTCGATGCCCAGCTTCTCGATGGCAGCCACGGTGTGCCCGCCGCCGGCAATGGAGAAGGCGGACTCGGTGGCGGCCTTTAGTGTCTCGAAGGTTCCCAGGGCGAACTTCTCCTTCTCGGTGATGCCGGCCGGGCCGTTCATGACCACGATCCTGGCCGCCTTGAGCTGCTTGGAGTACTCCACTATGGACTCCAGGCCCAGGTCGGCTATGAGCAGGTCCTGGGGGATCTTATCCACGGCCACGTCCACCCTCTCGCCGTCCTTTTCCAGGGCCACGTCCACGGGCATGACGATGTAGTCCCGGTAATCCCCGAGGAGCTTTCTGGCTATCTCCACCTGGTCGGAGTAGCCCTGAGAGTCCACGAACTTCCGGTTGGCCTCGCCCACGTCCTTGCCTGCGGCCATCAGGAATACCGTGGCCACCACTCCCGAGGACAGGATGGCGTCGGCGCCTCCCCGGTTGAGGACGTTTTGGGCCACCTTGATGGAGTCGTCCACCTTGGTCCCGCCCAGGGCGAAGATGCAGGGATGATCCTTCCCCTGCAGTCCCCTGTCCAGGGCCTCGATCTCCTTCTCCCTGAGCAGGCCGGCGGCGCTGGGCAGCACCTCGGTGAAGCCCACCACCGAGAGGTGCGAGCGGTGGGAGACGGCGAAGGCATCGTTTATGAAGAGGTCGAAGAGAGGGGCGAGCTTCTGGACCATGTGGCTCCTGGCGTGATCGGCCGCAGGCCGGTTGCTGTTCTCCTCGGCGTAGAACCTGGTATTCTCCAGGAGCAGCACCTCTCCCGGCTCCAGGGAGCGGATGGAGTCCCGGGCATAAGATCCGAAGATGTCGTCCACGTAGGATACGTCTTTGCGCAAGAGCTTCGACAGGAGCCTGGAATGGGCCTCCAGGGTGGAGAAGTCCTTTTTTCCTGCCCTGCTCTGGTGGGCCATCAGGACCACCCGGGCATCCTCCAGGGCGTGCAGGGTGTCCAGGTGGCTTCTGAATCTTTTATCGTCCAGAATCTTTCCACTGGGGTCCATGGGTGAGTTGATATCCACCCTTACCAGAACTCGCTTGTTGTCCAGGATGAAATCGTCAATGGTGAGATAGTCCTTCAACTCGCTTTACCTCCTCAAGGTACATCCCCGGCGGGGGATTGCTCGCTCACAGGATTGCAATAAGTTGTATTTAGTCATTGTCGATTGGCCTGGCAGGGGGACCTTCACAGGCTCAATTAATCTCGATATTCCGGGGGTCTCCGGGGGCCTCATCTCCAGGGGCCAGGGGCTTTTTTAGGCCTCTGCCAGCGGCGGCTCGCTGGATATCTCCGGAGCATATCGTCATTTGAGCCTCTCCGATCCGCTCTCAACGGCAAATGTCGAGATAAATCCTTATATGAGTACAGCAGACCACCCGCTCAGAATGGTTGGAACGAAGGTTAGAATGGAGAAGAGTCCAGAAAGGAGAATGGAATGAAGCTCAGGATCATTCTTGTGTTGATGGCGCTACTCATTTGTCTTGCCCAGGGGGCAGAGTACGGAAAGGAGCGTCCTATAGTTGTTACCACCGGATCAGAGCAGCAGCAGCCGGCCATCGACGGCCGCATGGTGGTCTGGTCCGACAATCGCAGCGGCAACTTCGACATTTTCATGTACGATCTGGAGACCGGGCTGGAGAGGTGGATCTGCATCAATCCCCTCCTGCAGCTCAATCCGTCAGTCTCCGGCGATCGCATCGTATGGGAGGATCTGCGGAGCGGCAACGCTGACATCTACATGTACGACGTGATGAACAACAACGAGAGCGTGGTCGTCGACTCCGACGGAAACCAGACAGTCCCCGACATCAGCGGGGACCGGGTGGTGTGGATGGACGACCGGGACGGGGACTCCAACGTCTACCTGTATGACCTGAAGTCCCGCCAGGAGCAGAAGATCACCTCCGCTCCCCGGGACCAGATCAACCCCAAGATCAGCGGGGATGTCATAGTCTGGGCAGACGAGCGCAACGGCAACTTCGACGTCTACATGTACGATCTTGGCTCCGGCTCGGAGACCGCCGTCACCACGGCTCCGGGCGATCAGACTCTGCCGTCCGTGGACGGGACGGTGGTGGCCTGGGCGGACAACCGCACTGGAGATATGGACGTAGCCTACCTGGACCTCTCTATGGGCCAGGAGAAGGTGCTGGACAGGCCGGGAATACAGACCTCTCCCACCGTCTTTGCCGATTACATCGCCTGGCAGGACAACAGCACGGACATAATTCTCTACAATGTGAAGACCGGCGAGGAGGTGCCTCTGGGCTCCGGGTCCATCAAGATGGAGCCGGCCATGGGGGACAACGGCGTCGTCTGGACCGATTACCGCCAGGGACTGCGAGACCCTGACGTCTACATGTGGAACTTCAACATCCTGGCCGACATTCTGGTCACCCAGGGTCCCTACAACCACACCAACCCCTCCATCTTCGACGACCGGGTGGTGTGGACCGATGACCGCAACGGGGACTACGACGTCTACTTCTTCAACCTGACCACCGGCCAGGAGAAGGCAGTCACCGATGACGGAATTGACCAGAGCAGCGCGGACATCGACGGCGACTACGTCATCTACACCGATAACCGCAACGGCAACCTGGACGTCTTCCTCCACGATATCACCTCGAGCAAGGAGATGCAGATCTCCCGGGACCCCTCCGATCAGCGGTACTCCATGATCGACGACGGCAGGGTGGTGTGGATGGACAACCGCACCGGCAGCGATCAGATCTATATCTACAACCTGGCCGACGGGACCGAGAAGCAGGTGACCTTCCAGGATGGAGGCAAGCTTTCCCCGGTCATAAGGGGCCAGAACATAGTCTGGGCGGACAAGAGGAGCGGCAAGTGGGACATTTATCTCTACAACCTCACTCTGGACGAGGAGATGCCCATCTGCACCCAGGTGGCCAACCAGGTCCAGCCCTGGATCTGGGGAGACACCGTGGTCTGGGCAGACGGCAGGAACGTGCCCAACAAGGACGTGCGCAACTGGGACATCTACTCTTATAACCTGACCACCAGGGCGGAGCGGCCAGTCTCCGTCGATCAGACCAACCAGGGAGCTCCTTCCATCTTCGGCCGGTACGTGGCCTGGCTCGATGAGCGGGGCGGGGCGGCGGACATCTACCTCTACGACCTGGTGAAGGGCGTGGAGGTTCCGGTGGCCACCGATCCCTTCCTGCAGACCCCCGGCGACGGCAAGGGAGATCCCCTGCGCACCAAGCCCACGTCCTCATCCAAGATCCTAAGCGACAGGTATGCGGTGTGGATGGACGACAGCTCCGGGACTTCTCAGATCCGGGCCCGGTTGATCCTGGGCGACCCCCTGCTGTGGCTGGCCACCGACTTCCCCTCCACCGAGGGGAGCAGGATGGTGTGGAGCGACAACCGGAGGGGCAACTGGGACATCTACGGATTCGACTTCTTCACCAGGGCAGAGACCCCCATCTACCGGGCGGATGGAGACCAGCTCTATCCCCGGGTCTCCGGGGACCGGGTGGTCTGGTCTGACTATGCCCGGGGCGACTCCGACATCTACATGAAGGAGCTGTCCACCGGATCGGTCACGCCCGTTGCCTCCGGCAGCGGCGATCAGGTCTGGGCCTCCATTTCCGGGGAGCGGGTGGTGTGGATGGACGACAGCTCCGGGAACTGGGACGTGAGCCTGTTCAACATCAGCAGCTCCCAGACCCAGCCGCTGGCCTCAGGCGCCGGGGATCAGATGTACCCCATCGTCAGCGGCGACCTGGTAGTCTGGCAGGACAACCGCAACGGCGACTTCGACGTTTACGTCTACGATCTACGCTACGGCAACGAGACCAAGCTGACGGGAAGCGGCGACCAGGTCTACCCTGACGTCTCCGGAAACACCATCGTCTGGCAGGACGAGGCCTCGGGAGACATCTCCTATTACATCTATGACAAAAAGTGGGGCAAGACCTATCCCAAGGAAGGGGTGCAGACCAACCCCGTGGTCTCCGGCAAGTACGTGGCCTACGCCGACCAGGACGGGACCATGCACCTCCTGGACATCGGAACCTGGAAAGACGATATCGTAGCCACCGGTCCCGGCCAGGTCAAGCCGGCCATGGACAAGTGGCTGGTGTGGCTGGATGCCAGCAGCGGGCGGCCCCGGTCTCAGTCGGTCTCCTCCGGCCAGACGAGCGTTATCTGCTCGGCTCCCGGAGAGCAGTCTCACCCGGCAGTTAGCGGAAACTACGTGGTCTGGCAGGACAACCGCACCGGCACGCCTGACGTATACGCCTTCAGCCTGGCCCAGAACCTGGAGATCCCCCTGGCCGCAGGGCTCTACTACGACATGTATCCGGACATCTCCGGGACCGTGATTGCCTGGGTGGGCATGAACCCGGTTCACGAGAACTGGGTGGTCAGGACCTTCGACGTGATGACCGCCAACCGCACTCAGATCAACGGGGCTGAGGTAAGCGTCCCGGCACCTCTGGCGGTTGGAGATCAGTATCTGACCTGGTCCAACATTCCCGCCTCCGAGTCACTGGGCTGGTTCGTCTACAAGAAGCTCCTCTTCGGAGGATCGGAGCCCATGGAGGCCCGGCCGCCCACCGGAAATAACACCGATACCGGCGGCAACGTGGTGGTCTTCCAGGACACCAGCAGGGGCAAGCACGACATCTACCTGTGGAGAGGGCAGGATAAGACGGTCCTGGCCACCACCGGAATGAACCCGGCCACCGACGGCAAGGTGGTGGTCTGGCAGGACAACCGCAATGGCAACTGGGACATCTATTCCTACGACCTGGCCACCGGCCAGGAGAAGGCAGTGATCACCGATCCCGCCGATCAGGCCAGCCCCAGGGTGGAGGCCGGGGTGATCGTCTGGCAGGACAACCGCAACGGCAACTGGGACATCTACTCCTACGACCTGGGCCAGGCCCGGGAGACTCCCATCTGCGTGGCCGACGGTGACCAGACCGAGCCCAACATCGGAAGCCAGAAGATAGTGTGGACCGATTCCCGGTCCGGGAATAAGGACATCTATATATACGAGGGCTTTATGGCCTGAAGACCGGAAAGGGGGTGGCGGCCTGCAGCCGCCGCCTGACCAATTTTATATAATTGCGGTGGCCATCGAATTTTTTTAAGATATCGCTTTGCGGATGGGCAAAGTTTATTTATATCCGGTGTATTAGGACGACACTTAAGAACGTTTGGGGCAATTCATGGAACTTGAAAATCTTAGGTTTGGTACGGAACTGCTAAAGCGCGGTTTCGCAAAGATGCAGAAGGGCGGCGTCATCATGGATGTCACCACCCCTGAACAGGCCATCATTGCTGAGGAAGCTGGCGCTGTAGCCGTTATGGCCCTCCATGCTGTGCCCGCTGACATAAGGAAGATGGGTGGCGTAGCCCGGATGGCAGATCCGGCTATCATCGAAGATATAATCAACTCCGTGACCATTCCGGTGATGGCCAAGGCCAGGATAGGACACTTCGTGGAAGCCCGGATCCTGGAGGCAGTGGGAGTGGACATGGTGGACGAGTCCGAGGTACTGACTCCTGCCGACGAGTTTCACATCGAGAAGGCCAAATTCACCATACCCTTCGTCTGTGGAGCCAGGGATCTGGGGGAGGCCTTGAGGCGGATTTCAGAGGGCGCGGCCATGATCCGCACCAAGGGCGAGGCCGGGACCGGAGACGTGAGCCAGGCCGTCCTCCACATGAAGAAGATCATGGGCCAGATCAGAAGCCTCAGGGGAATGAACGAGGAGGAGCTGGTGCGGGAGGCCAGGAAGATCGAGGCCTCGGCCGAGCTGGTGGCGGAGTGTGCCCGCATTCAGAGGCTGCCGGTAGTGAACTTCGCTGCCGGGGGCGTGGCCACTCCTGCAGACGCAGCCCTCATGATGCACCTGGGCGCCGACGGGGTGTTCGTGGGATCCGGCATATTCAAGTCGGAGAACCCGCGCTCCATGGCGGTGGCCATCGTGGAGGCAGTGCACAACTACGACGATCCGGCTACTCTGGCCCGGATCTCCAAGGGTCTGGGTAGTCCCATGAAGGGAATCGACGTGGGCACCATACAAGAGGCTGAAGCGCTGCAGACCAGGGGCTGGTAGGCTTAAAGGTGGGCGTGGTCGCCATCCAGGGCGACGTCTCCGAGCACGTCCTGGCCTTGAAGAGGGTCGTGGGCCAGGGCGAGGTGCTGGTGGTCCGCAAGGCGGGAGTCCTCCCCCAGTGTGACGGGATAGTGCTTCCCGGTGGGGAGAGCACGACCATCTCCAAGATGATGTCCCACTCTGGCATGGACGGGGAGATACGGGACGCTGCGCTCTCTGGGGTGCCCATCATGGCCACCTGCGCCGGCCTGGTGCTCATATCCCGGGAGATCGAGGGAGACGACCGGGTCCGTCCCCTGGGCCTGATGGACGTGACCATAGGCCGGAACGCCTTTGGGTCCCAGAGGGAGTCCTTCGAGGCCGACCTGGAGGTGAAGGGCTTCGACGAACCCTACCGTGCGGTCTTCATCAGGGCTCCCTGCATCGTGCGGTGCGGCCAGGAGGTGGAGGTGCTGGCCCGGGCCAGGGACTCGGTGGTGGCGGCCCGCCAGGGAAACCTCTTCGGACTGGCCTTTCATCCGGAGCTGACAGACGACCTGAGGTTCCATAATATGTTCATGGAGGCAGTAGCCGATGTTCTCTGAAGATTTTGTGGTGAGGAGCTACGAGGAGCTGAAGCGGGACGTGGAGGCACTGGAAGAAGAGGCCACTTTGCTGCGGGAGCGGTCCCACGAAGCCCTCCGGCGGTCGGATGAGCTCAGACTCCAGTCGGTGGAGTTGAGGATGGAGGACCCCGGGGCGGCGGAGTCCCTGTGGCAGGAGGCCGAGGATCTGAGGTCCCAGGCCAGGGAGATGTTGAGGCTGTCGGTGGAGAAGAGGATCAATGCCGCCCAGATTCAGCACCGCATCGACATCCACGACCAGATCGAGGCGGTAGCGGATCAGGCGGACAGGCTGTGGAAGGACGCGGTCAAAGCCGGGCGGTTTTGAGTTCCGGTTATTCCCCAGCTCTTTGATCAGCCTTTTTATCTTTATCAGCAAGAAGGCCTTGTGGCGTTTCTTTTCTCTGGCCGGGGATTCTGGCCGGTCGCAGCCTGAATAATTCCCCGGCGCTCTGGAGAGCCTTCCATCCACCCATCCCGGGGCGGCAAAAAAATCTCTCAGTCCTCGAACTTCACGTTCTTCTGGGTCTGGAAGGTGCCGGTCAGCTTCTGGTCGGCCTTCATCTTCTTGTTGAACCGGGCGTACTCCGTCCTGGTGTTCATCATCCCCTGGAAGGCCTGTTCGGTGGAGAAGGCGATGGTGTTCTGGGTGTGATTGACCGAGCGCATCATTCCTATCTCCGATTTGTCCACCTGGCTCAGGTTGAACCTCTCGGTGACGCTGGCTCCCATGCCGCCGTGGAAGGCCGGGGAGTTGAACCGCTTGAAGCCCTTCAGGGTTCCCTCTCCAAAGGACAGGTCGTTGATCTCGCTGAAGTTGACCATGGGGTTTCCCTTGACCAGGCAGCGCTCGGTCTCCATATCGATGGCTCCGAATCCTTTGAGGTCCTGCTCGTAGTTCATGGTGGACTCCTGGAAGGTGTCCCGGATGGATACCTCCCCCACGCCGCTAACTGAGGAGGACTCGATGAACAGCATCCCGTTCTCCGGGGCTTTGCCGCTCTTGTCCAGGGCCATGGCCTCTCTGCTTGCTCCCATCTGGGGTTCTTCTCTCTGGCTGGCCTGTTCCCGCTCCCGGGCCAGGTCACGGGAGATCCACTGCACCAGGTAGGGGCCGTCCTCCACCTCGCCGGCGCCGTCCGAGACCTTGATGGTCAGGGCAGCGAAGGTGCCGACCAGCTGCCCGGGAACCAGACAGCTCCAGTAGCCGTCCTGCTTGGTCCCGGACTGAAGGGTCATGGGGATGGCGGAGGTCCTCTTCACGTCCAGGATGTCGTTTTGGGCGGGGCTGACCTCGGCTATGCCCCACTCCACCCGGGTGGAGGTGATTCCCAGGTCGGACCGGGCGTGGATCACCACTTTGACTGGAGATCCGGCGGCCGGCTCCGGCGGGTTGGCCATTACGTTCAGGATCTTGACGTGGCTGCCTGCGGGATTGGTCATGCCCGCTATTCCCAGGGTCTGGTTGCCCCGGTTCGACTGCAGGGCCTGCTCTGAGAGATCGGTCAGGGGGGTGGTCTCCCTGGCCGGGTCCTCTCCCTTCAGTATGCTGGTGATGTAATCGATGAGCCTGGAGATTCCCGACGTGTAGCTGCCTTTGCCGTCCCCATCTTCGATCTGCAGGGAGGTGGCGGGGACCGGCGCCGGGCGGGGGGACGGGGACTGGCTCGAGGTCGCTGGGGAGTCCTTTTTGTCCTGGCTGACGGCGGCCGGGGCGTCAGAGCTCTCGGGCGGGGAGGCGACGTAGGTGCTGCCGCCAGGTGAGGCGTTGGACACGTAGAGCACCGCCGAATCCTCAGGGCTTGCAGCCGGCTCTCTATCCAGGCCAGAGGGCGTCCTTGCCGCCGGAGTGGGTGTGGTGGTTATCTGCAGCTTTCGCCGGTCTATCACCGGAGTCTTGTCGGCGGTGAAGCCCTGGGCGGCTACCAAGTCGGTCACGGAGTTGTTGACCGTCACCTCCGCCCTCAGCACCCGGTAGGACCTGGGGGAGAGCAGGTCCACAGTCCCCAGGGGGCCGAAGGTCTGGCTGATGACGAATATGTTAAACAGGGGGACGGTGCCGGTGTTCTTGACGATGCTGGTCACGGTGACCTTCTCCCCTGCCGTGGCCTCTGAGGGGAAGGAGTCCACCTTGAGGAACAGGGCCGCCTCCATCACGCTAACCGGCACCTGGACGGAGTCGGACCAGGTCTTTCCCCGGGAGTCCAGGGCCCGGACCTCGAACTGCAGGGTGCCGTTGTCGGAGAGGACTATCTGGGGCGTGGCCATCTGGAAGTCGCCGGCCGGGATCTCGTCCATTCTGGCCAGCACTCCCTGGCCCTTCTCGGTGAGGACCACATCCCTCAGCAGGTCGTCTCCGGTGTTGGTGATCAGGCAGCTAAGGTTGACCGCATCGCCAACGCCGGCCTCTATGGTCGACGGGTTGACCTTCAGGCTGACGCTGGGGGATATGGAGCGGATGGAGATGCTCTGGCTCTCGGTCACCACCTGGCCGCTGCTCCCGTAACCCTGGGCCACTACCTCCACCGGGGTGCTCCTGGAGGCGGTGTAGACGGCGGCCATGCGAAGGGATGTGCTGGGGGCGACCTCCTTGAGCCGGCATTTGCCCAGCCCCTCGCCGCTGAGGGTGACGTTGTTCAGGGGCTCTTCTCCCTGGTTGCCGAGGACCCAGAAGATCTCCACCTGCTCGCCGGAGTAGGCCACTACCTCGGAAGGTTCCACCGAGAGCTGCATCTTTGCGCTGTAGAGCTGGAGGTCCAGTCGGTCCGAGGCGTAGACCTCTTCCTGGCCGTCCGATCCCACCGCCTGGATCAGGTCGTCCGCCGGCTCGTAGAGGGGGGCGGTCCTCTCCAGGGTGGCCGAGGCTCCGGGCTCCAGGAGGGCCACTCTGCCCACCTCTCCCAGGCGGTCCTGGACCAGGATGTCCGCAACCGGCCTGTCCCCGGCATTATGGAGGATGGCCGTGATCTGCACCGGCTGGCCGAAGTGGGCCTTCTGAGGGCTGGCCCGGGCCTCCAGGCTCAACTGGGGGGAGACCTTCCAGATGCGAAGAGTGGTGGTGCTGCTGCGAAGGTTGCCCTTGACGTCGGTGGCCGAGGCGGTGGCCGTGAGGTCCAGGCTGTCGTTGGCCACCAGCTCGCCCTCCAGCTTAGCCCCCTTCCCCGGGGAGAGGAAGGAGGTGGTGGTGGTCTTGCCCCCGCAGGTAAGCTCCACGTTGGAGAGGACCTGGTCCAGGCTGTTCTCGGCCACCGCCCTGAACTGCACCCGGTCTCCCGGGGCCACCTCCGTCCGGTCGGCCTCGATGGTCAGGTTGAATCCGGACTGCTGGGCCGCTGGCTCCCGGTCGGCGGAGGTCGCGGCCAGGGGGATGTCCTGGCCGGCGGGAGGGATCTGGGCGGGGCTTTGGATGCGGCCATGAATCTCGCCCATGGAAGACGAGGCGGGAGAATCCTTTGCAGTGACCTCTTCGGGTCCGTCAGATCCGCCAGATCCGGAGGCGACCGCCTCCATCATCACCAGCTTTCCATCTTGCGCCGCCTCTTCCTCCGTCTGCTCCAACTGCTCCACTCCCTCCTGCCCTACTCCCTTCTGCCCCTCCAGCTGCTCGTCAAGGGCTCCCGGCTGGGACGAGCTCTGGGATCCGCCGCCAAAGGCGAGCTGGGGGCGGGCCAGGGAGACGTCGCCAGCGACCGGCTGGCCGGAGGAGTCCATGGCGCTGACCGTCACCTTGCTGGCCGAGCCGTTCAGGATCAGGGACTCGGTCTGGCCGGGGGAGAGGGTGGAGAGGATACCCAGCACCCGGCCCCGGTCGTCCACCACCTTCAGCCTCTGCAGGGTGTCGTCGCCGTCGTTGGTCAGGTTGTACCTGGTCCGGGGCCCCCGGAGATGGGACACCTTGGCGCTGAGGGCGGGGTTGATGACGTCCATCTTCAGCCGGGCCTGGTCGTAGAGGGGTTGATTGTCGGCCAGGCCGCTGGCGGAGATCTCCACTCCCTTGCCGGCGAAGTCGCTATGGTCCTCGGCTCTGATCTTTCTGGTGAAGCTCCTGGACTCTCCCGGCTCCAGGGTGCCGGCGTCCAGGCTCCACTGGGCAGACCGGACGGCGATATCCTGGATGGGGGAGTCGTGGCGGTTGGTCACGGTGATCTGGACCTCCGCCTCCTGGCCTGGGCGAAGGGCACCCGGGTAGGACACCTCCAGGTCCAGCTCGCTGGCCGCGGCGGCCACGAAGAGCTCCCTGGCCTGCACCGGCACCTGGGTGCTTCCCAGGGTCCGG
>JAAEEW010000218.1 GCA_013415595.1 Methanosarcinales archaeon
CCTCAGAGCTGGCCACGTAAGTTCCGGGCCCGGAGACGGCCTTCTCTCCCGGGGCCCTAGGCCCCTGCACATCCATGTAGTAGTGGATGTGACCCTCTCCGGCCACGTTCTCCGCCCCCAGCTCGTCGGTCAGGTTGAAGTTCTCCACCTGGACGGAGACGGTCAGGTTCCCGGCTTGGACCACCTGACCTTCCGCCAGCTCCAGGATCCGGGCCTGGGGAGAGGCGTCCTCAGCCCCCAGGCGTAGCGCAATGAGGGATGGAGCTGCCCCCACTCCCGCCGGCCAGACGATGGTGTCTCCCGCCACCGCCGGCCAGCCGTTGATTCCCGCCGGGGCCTGGTACTTGAAGACCCGCTCCCCGCTCCGGGCTTCGAAGGCGTAGATGCTGCCGTCATATGTAGCGGTGAAGACCAGGTCGTTTACCACCGTGGCCCCGCCTAGAGCCATGGAGTCGAAGTACCTGATCCACAGGATCTTCCCCGTGGCCGCGTCCAGAGCCACCAGCTCCCCTCTGCCCTGGCTGAAGTCCAGGGTGGAGGCGTCCAGTTCCGTGGGGGTCCAGTCGGTATGCAGGTCCACCACAGGCACGAAGAGGGTGCCGTTGGAGTAAGCCATGGGGGTCTCCACCCCGCCCAGGACTCCGGGATAGATGCGAGTGGTGCCCTCGGGCAGCCGGTCAAGCTGGGACTCCTGGGTGTGCAGTCCGACGGAGGTGACCCACAGCAGCTCGCCGGTGCTGCGGTTGAAGGCGTAGACCCTGCCCATCTTGCCTGCTCCATAGACCAGGTCCTGCCGCTGGCCGCCCTGGCCCGGGTCCAGGGTGGCCAGGATGGGAGCTATCTGCAGGTCGTGGTCCAGCAGGTCGTGAGGCAGAACCTGCCTGTACCAGGCCATCTCGCCGCTTTCGTGGTTCAGGGCCATCATGGTGTTGGTGTACAGGTTGGGGCCCGGCCGGCTGGAGCCGCTCGGCCACTCCCCGGTCCCGGGGAAGGGGGCGGGATTGGCTATGGCCCAGAACATGATACCGGTGGCCAGGTCCACGGCCGGAGTAAACCAGCAGCCTCCACCGCTGTTAACCTCCGGATGGCCCCACAGGTCGGGGCTGTCCACAGTGCTGAAGTTCCACCTCTCCACTCCCGTCTCCTGGTCCAGGGCGTAGATCACCCCGATTCCCCCGGGGGCGTAGAAGACATCCCCGGTCCCGGGAACGGTGCTGGCGTAAACCATGCCGTCGTAGATGGCAGGCTGGATGTCTATGCCCGTGGAACTGACCGGGGAGAGCCTGGCGGACCACAGCTCCTCACCGTTCTCCAGGTCCAGGGCGGTCAGGTTGTAGAGGTCCCTGGCCAGGAAGACCTTGCCCCAGCCGGCTGCCGGACCGTTGGGGCCCACCACCGAGGTGCTGTTGTAGATCTTCTCCCATAGCACCCGGCCGCTGGCCAGGTCCAGACAGAAGACGTTGGCCTGGAGGTCCTGGAAAAAGACCCTCTCACCCTGGATCAGCGGATTGCTGGCGCCCCCGCCGTAGGCCCCAATGCCGGGAATGGGGAAAGACCAGGCCAGGCCCAAATCAAGGACGTTATCCGAATTTATGGCCGAGTCCTCAGTGGCCCGGGTGTTGGCGTAGTCCCGGTTGGCCAGGGGCCAGTCGGAGGAGTACGCAGCCACCTCCGGCGGGACGGCGGAGTCGTTATCGGCCTGGCCGCCGGCCACCAGGGAGACGGCCAGGACGGCAACTATGGCCATCATCAGGAAGCAGATAACCCCTGCCAGGGGATTTCTCATAAAAGTCAAGGAGATCAACTCTCTAATTTTAATCCTTTATCATGTTATTCCTCTTTCTTTAAAGTTCTTTGCGGAGGATGAGCTGTCGGATTTCAATTATAAAATTAAATTTCTAATAAATTAAATCCGGAAGGACCGCCGGAAGGGGAGAGTTATGCCCGGAGCCTCAGTTCCCGGCAAGAGTCTGCAGGTAACTCCCCTTGAAGCTTGACAGGGACCGGCGTTGTCGTGCTCTATTCTTGCTCCCCTCGATTCCGGCATAACAGCTTCTCCGCCCTTTCGCCGCTCGAAGCCCACTTCCACCCCCCAAAAGGGATCGGCGATTCGTCCCCTTCTGATGAGGCAGAGGAATCCGGCCCACTCCTACCAAAGGGATGACGATGTTTCTGACGAACATGCTCAATAAGTTGTTGTGAATAGCCTTATTAGCGGACTTTTGGATAAGAGGCCATGCCGCATGATAGCGATTCTATTTGATCACTAATGCAAGTCACAACAAGATATTGAGCATGTACATTTTGACGAATTGCAGTAGGCAAAAGGGCGTGGGAAAACATGTTTTCGATAATGGACACATGC
>JAAEEW010000219.1 GCA_013415595.1 Methanosarcinales archaeon
CCCTGAAGCTCAACCGGGCGTTGCAGTTCGTCTTCTTCACCCTGGCCGTGCTGTTCTTCCTGCTGGCGGCCGGCGATGCCACGGGCAACCCGGCAATTACCAGGATCGCGGGCTATGAGGGCATAATCTGCGGTTTCTCTGCCATTTACACCGCCCTGGCCCAGGTGCTCAACCAGTACTACGGAAAGACCGTCCTGCCCATTTGATCAGGACGCAAATCGGGATTCGCGCAGCGTCTGGCTGCGCAACCATCCCCTCTATTTACTTCTCCACTTCTTGTTCGCTGTTCCTCGCTGTTCTTTGCCAGTCCCATCAATTTAAGCATTATAAATGCCATAACTCCTGGCACCCATGACATCAATCGACCCCTCTTCGCCTGACCCTTCCGCCGTCCGGACCGCCAACCGGCTCTCCGGGGAGAAGAGTCCCTACCTGCTCCAGCACGCCCACAATCCCGTGGACTGGTATCCCTGGTCCGAGGAGGCCTTCGAGAGAGCCAGCCGGGAGGACAGGCCCGTCTTTCTCTCCATCGGCTACTCCACCTGCCACTGGTGTCACGTGATGGCCCACGAGTCCTTCGAGGACCTCGAGGTGGCACGGCTGCTGAACCGGGCCTTCGTGTGCGTCAAGGTGGATCGGGAGGAGCGTCCGGACATCGACGGGGTCTACATGGCCGTGTGTCAGGCCATGACCGGCCGGGGCGGGTGGCCCCTGACCATCATCATGACCCCGGACAGGAAGCCCTTCTTCGCCGCCACCTACATCCCCCGGCAGGGTCGTTTTGGGACTGCAGGGCTTCTCCAGATCCTGCCCCGCATAGAAGCCCAGTGGAAGGAGAGCCGCCCGGAACTCCTGGACTCGGCAGACCGGATAGTCTCACAGCTATCCAGCCGCTCTTTGCCTCCGGGAAAGCCTCTGGATCGATCCACCCTGGACGGGGCCTACCAGGGCCTCCTGGCCCGGTTCGACTGGGCCCTGGGCGGCTTTGGGGGGGCTCCCAAGTTTCCCTCTCCCCACAACCTGACCTTCCTCCTTCGCTACTGGAAGAGGAGCGGGGAGGCAGCCGCCCTGGAGATGGCGGAGACCACCCTGCAGGCCATGCGCATGGGAGGGATATTCGACCATCTGGGATATGGCTTTCACCGCTACTCCACCGATGCCCGCTGGAAGCTCCCCCATTTTGAGAAGATGCTCTACGACCAGGCCTTGCTGACCATTGCCTACCTGGAGGCATTCCAGGCCACCGGGAAGGAGGAGTACGCCCGCACCGCCCGGGAGATTCTGGAGTACGTGCATAGAGACATGACCTCTCCGGAGGGGGCCTTCTATTCCGCGGAGGATGCGGACAGCGAGGGGGTGGAGGGCAAGTTCTACCTGTGGACCGAGGATCAGATGCGTTCTGTCCTGGGTCCCGGGGCCGACCTGGCCGTCCGGGCCTTCTCCGTGCAGCGCGGCGGCAACTTCGCCGGGGAGTCCACCGGCCAGAGGTCTGGGGCCAACGTGCTCTTTTTGCAGGCCTCGCTGCCGGACCTCGCCGCCACCCTGGGCCAGGAGCCAGTCGACCTGCAAAGACGTCTGGAGGTCGCCCGGGCCAGGCTGCTGGCGGCCAGAGAGGCCCGGGTCCGTCCCCGGAGGGACGAGAAGATCCTGACCGACTGGAACGGGCTCATGATCGCCGCCCTGGCCCGGGCGGCCCAGGTGCTTGGCGACGGGGCCTATCTCCAGGGAGCACAGCTTGCGGCGGACTTCCTGATCAAAGAGGTGCGCTCCTCCACAGGGCTGATGCACCGCTTCCTGGGCGGAGCTGGAATGCAGGGGAACCTGGACGACTACGCCTTCCTCATCTGGGGTCTGATCGAGCTTTACGAGGCCGGCTTCGACCCTCGCTACCTGGCCGCAGCCCTGGATCTGGCGGAGGAGATGGTGGAGCACTTCTGGGACCGAAAGGATGGAGGATTCTACTTCTCGCCGCTTCACGGCGAGGAGCTGATTCTCCGGCCCAAGGAGGTCTACGACGGGGCCCTGCCTTCAGGCAATGCGGTGGCCATGATGGACCTTCTGCGACTGGGCCGCATAACCGGCCGGACGGAGCTGGAGGAGAGGGCTTCCCGGCTGGCAGAGGCCTTCTCCGGCCAGGTGGACCGCACTCCCATGGCTTACTGCCATCTGCTCTCCGCCCTGGACTTCGCCATGGGGCCGACCTGCGAGGTGGCCATCGCCGGTGAGCCCAGGTCTGGGGATACCCTGGCCCTGGTCAGGTCGCTGGGGCGTCATTTCATTCCCCGCAAGGTCCAGCTTCTGGTCCCCTCCGGTCAGGCCGGGGCGGAGATACGCCGGCTGGCTCCCTGGACCCGGGATCTGGTCCCCCGGGGCGGGGCCACGGCATACGTCTGTTCCGGCTATAGCTGTCAGCTTCCCACCGGGGATGCGGCGAAGATGCTGCAGCTTCTGGGCCAGGATGAGGGTACTCCCGTGAGCTGATGGGAAAGAGCATCCCGGAGAGGCCGAATCGAGGGGAAAAGGCCGTCATGGGCCCTGCAGACGGGCAGACCCAAAGGTCAGTGGAGCTGTGAACCTTCTGACCCTGGGGGTGGCGAGGAGAGCCCGGGGCGAAAGGGGCCATGATTGGCGTTCACTGGAATGGCGAACTGGCCGCCAGGTGCCCGCCCTCATGGTCGCGGCCATCGCTATTTATCGGGGTTCTGGTGACGGAGCTGATGCCCGGGTCACGGCTTATCGACGATAAGGTCTAAATACCACGATGATCTTGCTCCTTTACGGAGAATCGGGATTTTATTCCGAGGATCGACTCATGGGACGTAGGAAAAACTACAAGAAGCACCGTAGCGCGTTTGAAGCAACCATAATGCTGCCCATTATTGCTCAGTCCGAGGTGGGCAACGCTGTTTTTTGAGGTTTAGGGCTAACGGTGATGATTTTAATGAACAAAGCCAAACGAGATCATATTCCTAAAAAGGACATAATGTATACCCTGACCGATGGCAATTCAGTATCCATTATAAACGAGTCTTATTTTTATAAGACCGAGCCTTACTACACTATCGTCAAGAACGAGTTCGAGGGGATCAACACCGTCCCCAGCAGCAGCGACGTTCTGGATGCCTACATAGTGCCCATCTGCCTGGAGAAGGCCAAGATGGCAGGCATTCCAGTCAGAGATTGGGTGATATCCTACTCTTACATCACCCTTCCCGCTGTTGTCTACGGGCTGAACTACTTCTCCACGCCCTCGGATCACTTCGTGGTCCGGGACTATCAGGGCGCCAGGAAGGTTATTCGCCACGTGACCAACTTCGGCAAGTATCCCTTCTGTTATCAGAAAATCAGCGAGAGCTCGGAGGTGGAGACCCACGTCTCCATCTTCGGGCGGTGCGTCAACTGCAGCAAACAGGTGCAGGAGCTGGCAGAGCAGATCTACGCCGTCTTCAGGATGCCCCTGGTGGGCCTGGTCCTGGTGAGGGACGGAGATGAGCTGTTTCTCTCGTCGCTGGCTCCGGTCAGATACTCACAGTTATCCAAAGAGGAGACCGAACTGTTACAAAATCTCCTGGATACGAGGGTGAATCATTGAGCAAGCTTGGCATTTTCGTCAACAGACAGACATTGAGCAGCTCTGAACAGCTTACGGCTTTGATCAAGTGCAGGGACACAGCGGAGAGCATGGGACACACAGCGGAGTTCATCTTCCCGGTGGACATCAAGAGGATCCCCAAGCTTGACGCCTTGTTCATCCGAGCCAACACCGACCCTATGAACGTGACCTACGTGGCCTCCAAGATGGCCAGCCTCTACGGCGTGCCGGTCATTGACGATCCCCAATCCATCCAGATCTGTGCGGACAAGGTCAACATGTACATGCACCTCATGAAGGGCAACCTGCCCATGCCCCAGACTCAGTTCCTGAGCAAGAAGGATGTGACCCCGGAGAACGTGCGCATCCTGTTCGGCGAGCTGGGGACTCCGGTGGTGCTGAAGGAGCCGTCCACATCCTTCTCCGCCCGGGTGGAGAAGGCCTCCAGCGTCACCGAGTTCATGAAGGTAGCCAAGCGGTTCCTGAAGATGTCCGACTGGATCGTGGTGCAGGAGTACGTCCCCAGCAAGTACGACTGGAGGGTGGGAGTGCTCAACGGCGAGTTTCTTTACGCCTGCCGCTACGTCATACCCTCTCAGACCTTCAAGATCCAGGCCTCGGTCAACGGCCACCTGGTCTACTGCGGGGTGGAGAGCGTGCCCCAGGACGAGGTGCCGTCCGAGATCATAGACCTGGGGATAGAGGCCGGAAACGCCATAGGCAAGGGGCTTTACGGGGTGGACATCAAGGAGAAGGACGGCAAGCTGTACGTCATCGAGGTCAACGACAACCCCTCTCTGGACGGAGGAGAGGACATCCAGTATCCAGACGTCTACCGCCGGATCATCTCTTTCCTGGTGAGCGGAGACTCCTCCCTGGACACCAGGAG
>JAAEEW010000220.1 GCA_013415595.1 Methanosarcinales archaeon
CTGCTGGAGAGGCTTTCCATCAGGAAGGAGAACGTGGAGAGGAACCTGACCCTGCTTCACGGCCTGAACATGGCCGAGGCGGTCATGGTAGAGCTGGCCAAAAGGGGGGTGGGACGTCAGCAGAGCCACGAGATCATGAGGAAGACGGCCATGCAGGCCTTTGAGGAGGGCCGGGAGCTGGCCGACGTCCTGGTCCAGGAGAAGGCGGTGGTCGAGCACCTGACGGAAGAGGAGATAAGGAACCTGCTGGACCCCCACAGCTACATCGGGACGGCCGTGGAGCAGGTGGAGCGGCTGGACAGGTAACTCAGGCACAGGCTGGACTGAGCATCACCTTTCTTGCATCTCCTTTTTTGCGTCACTTTTCCTGCAACACCCTTTTTCTTGCATAACCTTTCTTTTTGCAGGTCTCTATGGCCCGGTCCATTTGGAGGACCGTTCACGGGCCAATCGCCCGGCGGGGCGCATCTCCACAAAATATAATATCTCCGCGAAATCTCTGTTTGCCATTGCTCCCTGCAGCCTTCCTGATAAAGCCCGGGTCACTGGTAAGAGACCAGGTGGGAAACATCCTGGATGCCAGGTCCTCATCCACCCTCATCATCTCCGATGTGAAGATAGTCGTAGACACCGGTCTGTGCGGGGAAGGAAAATTAATCCGGGAAGGGGTCGCGAAATGGGGATTATGCCCGGAAGATATCGATCTGGTGGTAAATACCCACGGGCATGAGGATCATACGGGCAACAACCACCTCTTCGTCTCCGCCCGGACCCTGGGGCCCGGGGAGAGGCGGGAGGGTCACAGGATTGCTGAAGGTGTGTGGATAATGGAGACCCCCGGCCATACCCTGGACAGCGTCTCGGTGGTCTGCCAGTCTGAGAGGACGGTGATAGTGGCCGGGGATGCGCTGCCCACTAAAAATAACTTTTCAAAAAGAGTTCCTCCCCGATTGCACGTGGATCGCGATCTGGCAATCCGCAGCATGGAAAGGATAATCGAAACGGCAGAGATAGTGATTCCCGGACACGACAGGCCCTTCGCGCTGGACGGTGGCAGCCATCCTTCTTCTTTAGAATGATATTTCAGATGACAGGCGAGGCATCGGATAATCTGCCAAAAATACATCTTCGATCCCTCACATCTGTATCACTTAAAGCCTGGAAACGCTAAAAAAGGTAATCTATAAATAGTAAAAAAAGTATAAGAAAACAAAATGGAGCTGAAACTCACCTCAAAGGAGAGACTAGTCCTATACGGCCTGGCAAGATATCCCGGGCTTAGTGATATCGATCTGGCTATGAAGATCGGGGTGGACAGGTCTACTATATTCAAGAGCAAACGCAAGTTCCGCGACTGGCAGCTCATCAAGCTTCTGAACGTCCCTTCAGGAGAAGCGGTCGGTGCTGAGATTTTAACCGGAGTTTTAACCAGGTATAGACCGGAAGCTACAATCGAGGTCCGGAGAGGCTCAGAGGCATTCGATAGCTGGATGAGCCATCCCAACTGCGTCTACCACACCTACACGGAAACCGATTCGGTGTCCATCATCTACTCCAGAAATTTCACGGAATTCAAGAAGAACTTCGACCCATTCATAAACGAGTACTACCGCAAGGACTTCATCCAGAACATCGAGTGCATCCACTTCCCCCTGGAGCTCACCTGGAACTCGTCAGATGCCTGCCTGGGCGTGAACGACATCTACGACCTGAAGAGAGACGACCTGCCAGAAGGCCTGCTGCCCATGGGGCCCAGGCCGGACGGAGCCAAGCTCACGGAGAAGGACAAGCTGACCCTGTACGCCTTTGTCAAGTACCCCATGCTTTCCGATCTGGAGCT
The DNA here is from genome assembly GCA_013415595.1 of Methanosarcinales archaeon. GTDB lineage: Archaea > Halobacteriota > Methanosarcinia > Methanotrichales > Methanotrichaceae > JAAEEW01. The sequence goes on from JAAEEW010000220.1 coordinate 1,841, forward strand.
GTCCAGGAGGACTGGCATATCCAGGCCCACCATCTCAGGGAAGAGAACCAAGTTCTTCCAGAGCGGACTGCTGAGCCGGGAAGCCCACGTGGAGTGGCAGAAGATCTGCTGTCAACTGATCACCTTCTACCACCTCAAGATAGACCGGGGCACCAGCGAAGATGAGATCTTCAAGGTCTACGGCACCTTCAGCAAGATGGGATCGCCCCTGTTCAGCTACTTCCAGCCGGGTTGCGCCCTTGGAGCTTTTCTCTCTCCGACCTACCAGGACCTGAAGAGGAGGCTGGACACAGGTCTCAGGGCACTGGCCGAGCAGGGCTTGCTGGAAGATGAGCCTCAGATGGTGATCATGCCCATCCGGGACATCGGCGCCACCAAGGCCGACTACTCTCCCATGGTTGCCAGGATGCTGGACATAGCCAAAGAGATATGATGGGGGAGGTCGTCGTCCTCGCCTCGCTTCGAGACGCGGCAAGCATGAACATAGCTAGGCGGATGCTTGAGCTGGAGAGCTGGGAGGAGAAGGGCGGCTACAGCGCCTGCAGGAACTACCGGCTGGTCTTCGTTAAAGAGGAGCTAGTGACCCAGAGAGAGCTGGTCCCAAAGCTGGAAGCCCTGGGGCTGCGGCCCGACCTGGTGGTCTTTGCCTCCCGGCACGTGGCCAAAGAGGGCATTCCCTGGCTTGGCGGCCACTTCACCGGCACCCTGGACGGCGGATGCAGGCTCTCCCGGGCGGCGCCCTGGGCCCTAAAGTCCCTGATTCACAATTTATCCGCACAGGCCCCCCCGGATTTCAGGGTCTCAGCCGAGGCCACCCACCACGGACCCGTCGACATGACCGTTCCCAGCGTCTTTGCCGAGATAGGGTCTACAGAGAAGGAGTGGTCCGACCTGCAGGCGGGAACGGCAGTGGCCAGATCGATACTGAAGTTGGCCCCCATAGAGAGCCCCGTATTCCTGGGATTTGGCGGCGGTCACTACGTGGCCCGCCAGACCGCACTGCTC
>JAAEEW010000221.1 GCA_013415595.1 Methanosarcinales archaeon
ATAATTTCTCGCCGCCGGCAGACGATCCTATCCGTTGCCGCCGTAGCCCTGGCCGTCTCCATCTCCCTTCTGTTCACATCCCTTGGAAACGGCTCTCAGGAGCTCTTGACGGACATCGTGGCCGAGAAGCTTCCCCACGTTACCGTTCTGCCCCAGGATGATGAAAAGTACATTCACCTCTATCAGGGCCTGCAGGACCGGGTCTCTGCCATCCGGGGTGTCAAATCCTCCTCCGCCGCCCTATCCGTCCAGGCCGCCATGTCCTTCAAAGACCAGACCAGGAACGTCCGGCTGCGTGGAGTCAATCCCTCCGACGAGGACGCCATCTACAAGATCAGCCAGTCCATGGTCCAGGGCCGCTTTTCAGACGTCCTGGGAGGCAAGGGCGCCGTCGCCGGCTCGACCCTGGCGGAGAACCTGGAGATCAGGATGGGAGACCGGGTGACGACCGCCTTTCCCCGGGCCAGGGCTGCCGCCCTCCCGGTGGTGGGGATATTCGACACCGGCACCCCCCTGGACGAGTCCGTGGCCTATGTCTCCCTGAGCACCGCCCGGGAGTTCCTGGACGAGGGAGATGTCATCAACTCCCTGGAGCTCAGGCTTTGGGATATCCAGGCGGCGGAAGATGTGGCCGCTCAGATCGACTCCTACGGCTACAACGCCAGGAGCTGGCAGGAGAACAACCCGGAGATAGTGCGGTCCATTAGCGTGGGTGGCTTCTGGAGGGGGCTATCCATCTTCCTGGTGATGATCATCGCCGCCTTTGGCATCGCCGCCATCATGAACATGCTGGTCCTGGAGAAGACCAGGGATATCGGCATGCTGCTGGCCATCGGCGCCAGCAGGTCTGAGATCCTGCGGGTGTTCGTCCTCGAAAGCGGCGTGCTGGGGCTGATGGGAGGCATTCTGGGATGCGTGCTGGGCCTCGTTGGGATATTGCTGGTGGGAAGCTTCAGGTTTCAGATAACCGCCGCCGGCCGGGAGATCGCGTCCATCCCCCTGGTGATCGATCCCTGGAACTTCGTCACCTACACCCTCCTGGCCGTGCTGCTGAGCATCCTGGCCGGGGCCTACCCCGCCTACCGGGCGTCCCGGCTGGATCCGGTGGAGGCCTTAAAAGGGGCGGAGGCGGCGAGCAGGACCGGGGTGTGGAGGCCACGGTTCTGGGAGGAGTGGTTCGCCTGCGTTTGCATGGCCTGGATCTACGAGCTGGCGGTGGCGGTCAGACACATCCTGTCCAACCGCCGGGGGACGGCCTTTACCCTGCTCTCGGTGGGAATCGCGGTGGGAGTGATCATCATGTCCCTGGGCCTGACCCAGGGGGTGACCAGGGAGATCGTGGCCAGCACCATCGAGAAGAATCCTCACCTCTACCTGGAGCCCAAGCAGGATGAGGACTACATCTACCTCTACAAGACGGTGCTCTCCAGGGTATGGGATTATCCGGGGATGGCAGGGGCATCGCCGAGGATGGTGGCCCAGGGGGCGGCCAGACACAGGGATAACGTGGAAGGGGTGGAGTTCACCGGGGTCGATCCGCTGCAAGAAGAAGAGCTGATGAACATCCAGGCCTTCACCCTATCCGGCGAGTTCTCCGACCTGAGGTACAGGAAAGGCATTGCCTTTATCGGCACCAGGCTGGCCGAGAACCTGGAGCTCAGGGCAGGGCAGAGCTTCGATCTGGTCTACAGGAACCGCACCGCCAGGCTGAAGGTGGCAGGGCTGATAGAGAAGGGGACGGTAAAGGACTATACCCTGGTCTACCTCCCTCTGGAGACCGCCCAGGATCTGGTGGGCCAGGGCGACGTGATCACGGAGATCGGCATCCGTCTGGTCGACTTCAACCAGGCTCCGGTCACCGCCGCCCGCCTCAATCAGATCCTGGGCTACCAGACCAGCTCCTGGCAGGAGTTCAGCCGGGAGATAGCCCGGTTTGTGGGCACCCAGTCCCGGATAAACCTGATCTTCTACTCCATGATCCTGATCATCTCCGCCTTCGTGATATCAAATACTACTATCATGATAATTGCTCGCCGGACCAGGGAGGTGGGCATCCTCATGGCCATGGGTGCCACCAGGCGGTCCATTCTAAAGATATTCCTGCTGGAAAACCTTCTGCTGGGCATCCCCGGCGGCATCCTGGGGGTGGGAATCGGGCTTTTCGCCGCCAGGCTGGTGGCCAGATACGGACCGAGCGGAGCCCAGGGCACCCGCCTATCCTTCGACCTGGAGCCCACACTCATAATCTATGCCCTGCTCTTCGCCCTGATCCTCAACTTCCTGGCCGGAATATACCCGGCCCTCTGGGCCTCCAGGCTGGACCCGGTACAGGCCATTGCCTCAGAGTGATTGCTGTAGTATCATTCTATTATTTATTATTAAGTTAACTATGTTTAAGTTAACTATTATTAAGTTAGCTATTATTCCGTGAACTCTGTGGCCGGAATTGGCCCCAGGGGAGATCTGGAGGTCCGGCAGGATACAGCCCCCGGCAATGGAGGAGGTCCCGGCGGAGATGCCCGCGCAACAGCTTCGCCCCCTGGGCAGAGTTTATCTAAAGTCAGCGTCATCAGCTCAAATTGTGTACATGGACTACTTCCCCTTCCCGACGCTGCGGCCATATCAGGACCAGATGCTGGACGCGGTCTGCGAGACGGTCCAGGCCGGGGAGCATGGCGTGCTGATGATCGACGCCCCCACCGGCTGCGGCAAGACCAGTTGCCTCTCCGCCGCCCTGGCTGCAGCCCCGGGAAAGGTGGTGGTGGCTCTCCGGACCGTGAGCCAGATCGACATCTATCTGGACTGGATCGGCCGCATCTGGGCCAACACCGCCCACCGGCCGGAGGTCTCCTATATGGTCGGCAAGCAGAAGGTCTGCCCCCTGTCCCAGGAGTTCAAAGGAGAGAGCGTCTACTCCGGCTGCTCCCGGCTGCGGAACTGGACCAAGGACTTCATGGCCGCCAGGCTGAAGAGGAGCCGGGATAGCATCTACGATCCTTCCCGGGACCAGATACCGGAGGAAGCTCCCGGCTACCGCACCTTTTGCCCCCACTACCTGCAAAGCCGGGAGGCCTTCGAGCTGAACGGCAAGGTCTACTACCGGCGATCAGGCCAGGCCCTGGACGTGGTGGAGAGGCTGCGAGAGAAGGTCACCCCGGCGGAAGATCTGGTGGACGCCTGCTCCGGGGTGTGCCCCTACGAGGTGATGAGCCTCTACGCCAAGAGCAGCGATATCGTGATCATGAACTACTCACACCTCTTCAGCCCGGACTTCCAGGACGTCATATTTCAGTGGCTGGAGCTGGACCCCGACGCACTGACCCTCATCGTGGACGAGGCCCACAACCTGGGAGACGCGGTGCGGGCCATGAACACCCGGGTGCTGACCCCCCGGATGATCGACCTGGCAACGAAGGAGGTGGAGAAGTTCGAGGAGGCCCTGGGCCAGTCCCGGCTGGAGGAGGCCGGAGGGTCGTCCTGGAGAAGGGAGGGAATCAGGACCATCAAGCTTCTCCTGCCCCGCTTGCAAAAGTTCATAGCCAGCCGGGAAAAGCGCATGCAGGACGGGGAGTACCTGCTGGACGTCGACTTCTTCCGGGAATTTCTGTACAACGGATTTGACGATATCGACGAGGCCCTGACCTACTTCTCAGACGTGGCCGTCTCCGTCTCGGAGATGAAGCTGGCGGAGGGCGACCACGAGAACGTCCAGGGCGACATCCAGCCGAGCCTGGCCCTGGTGCTCCTCTTTCTCCGGGACATGGAGGAGTCGGAGCGGGACATGTCCTACCAGAGCAGAATCGCCACCAGTACCGTGGGAGGCAGGAGGTGGACCAGGCTGGAGGTGGTGCAGATAGACCCCGCTCCGGTGATCCGCCGGGTGGTGGATAATGTATCGTCCACCGTGATGCTGAGCGGCACCTTCTCCCCCCTGGACGCCTACGAGCTGTACTGCCTGGGCCAGGAGAACCGGGCCAGGAAGCTCAGCCTGCCCAATCCCTTCCCTCCGGAGAACAGGCTGCTTCTTGTCTCGGCCAGGGCTACCACCCAGCTGGAGGCCCGGGAGGACATGGACAACCGCCAGGAGATCGCAGATCACATCGAGGCCATAATCCAGATGGTCCCCGGGAACGTGGCCGTCTTCTTCACCTCCTACTCCATGATGAACAGCTATCGAGAGCTTTGTAAGAAAGCGGCCCGGAGGGCGGGAAAGAAGCTGTACCTGGAGCCCCGGAGCTCGGAGGAGGTGGCCACCGTCCTGGCCGAGTTCTTCCGCCAGGGAGGGCTGAAAGGAGCGGTGCTGCTGGGGGTGTGCGGCGGCAAGCTGGCCGAGGGAATAGACTACAAGGGAGAGACTCTGAACGGCGTGGCCGTGGTGGGGCTCCCCCTGGGGGTCTACGACGAGATCCAGCGGGAGATCAACGACTACTACGCCCGCAAGTACGGCAAGGAGAAGGGCATCCTCATCGCCTATACCCTGCCGGCCATCAACCGCGGCCTGCAGGCGGCGGGCCGGGTCATCAGGGCGGAGGACGAGCGGGGTGTGATTCTGTTCTGCGACCGGCGGTTCAACACCGCCGGACTGGGGGGTGTAAAAGAGTACCTGCCGGAATGGGTCAGAGGAGAGCTGATGGCCGCCGACGCATCGCAGTGCCGGGAGATAATTCGCGATAAACAGATCGACTGGAGCCAGGACAGCCCTCCCCCCTGCCAGATGCCAGAGAAGAGTTCACCAGGCAAACCAGGCAAGCCCGGGGGCAGGAAGAAGACCCGGGACCTGAAATCGCTGGCAAAGGATCTGGGTCTGGGCAAGGTCCGATAGCCGTCAAGCCAGGATAGATCAGCGCGAGATCCGGTCCGAGATCCAGTGTCAGGTCGGGCACCACATCGAGCGCGTTTCAGGTCAAGCATCACATCGAGCATCAGGCAGCATCAGACCCTGGATTGGATCAAGGAGTCGATCAGGCGTATTTCAATTGGATTATTTTGGATTCAG
>JAAEEW010000222.1 GCA_013415595.1 Methanosarcinales archaeon
CGTCGTCGCCCCGGGCAGATATCCCCTCGCCACGGGTGTATGTCCAGAAAACCATGGTCCCTGCGGAGAGGAAAGCAGCATCCACACGGCCGTTCTCCCCGGCTCCAACGCCGAACAGGGCGCCTTCACCTCTCAGCCGCTTGGGATTGAACATCAGATTACCAGCCCCAACAGCGGCCAGGGCAAATTCGTCTCCCCGGGCCATTATATCGCTGCCGTAGGCGAACGCTGAGCCGGTCCCCACGTCAAGCATTCCGGCCTGGACCACGCTGTTCTGGCCTGCTGCTCCAGCGCCGACCAGAGCTGCCTCCCCTTCGAAGGTGCCTGTTGACCAGTCGGCCCTCACATTTCCAGAGGCAGCACCAGTGGCGGCCATGGCGTCGCCGCCGGCACGAATGCCCGTTCCGCCGGCGGATGAATACTCGCCATCCGTCATTGCGTACATGCTTCCCTGCACCGATGCGTCCTTTGCTGCTCCGGCTCCCACCAGTGCGCCCTGGGCTTCAAGAGTTCCCCGGGGTGCATCCAGCTCAACGTCTCCGGCGGCCGCTCCCTCGAATGCCAGGTCTCCCCTGCCCACCAGGTTGATCGAAGCCCGGGGATCGAGAGGCCCGGCCGGAGGAGCGCACGAGGGCAGGCTGACCTCCCTCTCGTTGACGGCGCTGATATCTCCGGTGAACCGGCCGTTGACCACACCGCCCACGGCCGCCGCACCCTGGACATCGATCTGTCCGTCGTTCAGGTTGCCCTCAACATCTCCTGCGCCGGCGGTGACAAAGGCCAGGTCCCTGGTTCTGGCATCCAGGTTCGATCCGGAGACAGCGGTAGTGGATGGTTGGCCCACCACGGTGTTGGCCTGCAACAGTCCGCTGATCTGGCCCATTCCCAGGACTCCCAGTCCCACGAACCCTCCACTGCCCAGGATCTCCCCGGTGATGGGGTCAAATCTGAACTGGCCCGCCGATGCAAAGGCCCGGGGGTTCAATCCCCTGGCGGCAATGTTCTGAGATGAGTAGATGCCGTCGGAGAAGGTCAGGCTCTGGGACGAGGTCAGAACTCCCCTTGTCACCCCAGCGTATTGCAGCACGCCCTCTCCAAAGTAATCTCCGGAGAGGACGTATCTGGATTGGCCGCCAGAGAGGTCCAGGCTCTGGGAGAGGTCAAAGTAGCAGGGAGTCATGGTGGCACCGGTGCGAAGATACAGGCCGTGCGACCCCAGTGCATAGACATTATTTTGCACGCTGTAGGACTCGCTGCTGTAGACCTGGGTCATGTCAGCGTCGCCTGAGCCCTGAACTACCCGGTTGTTGCTCATGGCCGGAGTTTGTGCGTTGGCGACTCCGGTCTCGCTCACGGATATGCTGTCGTCAACCTCGTATGAGTCTACAATGGAAAGAGAATCATCGCCATCCGATACCGAAAAACCTACCTCGATGGCATCGACTCCCGCCACCAAGAAAAAGAGTGCTAAACATCACTTCCAGTCAGCTCTGACCAGACATAAGCCCTCCCGACATAATTGCCTGAAACGTACAATCCTGTCTCCGGAGATCGTTCATTATAAAGTTTTTCATTTGAGACTTGTTTATTTTTTATTTCTCATAATATAATGGGAGATCGGGGGGCAAAGAGCGTGAAAGAGAAGCTGATTAAAATTTTTTAGCAAATCGAATACAAATTTCGATACATTAATTTCTTATTTTGAGTACTTTTGTGGGTCTGAACAGGTCTTTATATCTTCAGGCTCAAAGAAAAGCTAAATGTCCACCAAAGAAGATCCCGTCTCGGAGCTGCCCCTGGAGAGGAGCGATGCCCGCATCCGCCAGATGATGCCCCGGCTTCTGGAAGAGCGCGAATCCTCGGGATTGAAGGGCCTGGTTGGCGGCCTGGAGGCGGTGATCATAAACACCGAACCTGCTTATCAAAAAGCTGCGGTGGAGGAGCTTTTGCGCTACACAGGCCTGGAGCTGGAGGGAGCTTACGATACAGGCGGCCATTCCACCTTTGTCCTCAAGACGGGGAACTCCGCCGCCTTCCTCATCAGCTCGCGGCAGAAGGACAACCCGTTTTGGGGAGCAAACCTCTTTCCCAGGACCGGCCACCTTCCCAACACCAGGCTGGAGACCCTGGTGTTCGAGATCAGGGACATCGACAGATACGTCTCCATCCAGAGGTCTCTTGGCACCCCGTTCATGACCGACCGGGTCCTCGAAGCTCCAGGCTACCGCTTCATTCAGACCGCTCCCTCCCCCTACACCGGCAACTCCCTGGGATTCGTCCAGTGGCGCCGTAGAGGCGATTTTCTCTCCGCCGGCCCAGAGGCTGCCACCGCCGGCCTGGAGAAGCCTGACCGGGACCACCTTCGCAACATCAGACACCTGGACCATGCAGCCACCAGGGTCAGGGCGGAGGAGAGGGACGCGGCCATACTGGAGTTCATGCGTCTTACCAACTACGAATTCGACTTCGCCATTTACGTGCAGAGCCTGAACTCCATAACCAGCGTGGCCCGGCTGAAGGGAGAGAGGTACGCCATGGTCTTCACCTCCGGGATATCGTCCTTTGTGGACCTGAGCACCTCCGGGCCCACCGAGAAGTTCATCCACAACTACGGGACCCGGGTGCACCACATGGCCTTCCACACCGAGAAGATCGAGGAGACCTTCCAGGCGATCAAGGACGACGGCATGGAGTTCCTGATCGAGCTGGTGGGGTCCCCGGAGGAGGGGCTCAAGCAGACCTTCACCGTGCCCTCCCCCAGCACCATGCTGGTCAACGAGTACATCCACCGCTACGGGGACTTCGACGGCTTCTTCACCCGCTCCAACGTCACCAGGCTGACAAAGGCCACGGACAGGCAGTAGCCATGGCCGGGCCCCTGTGAGGCAACCAGCCGGCAGCCAGCACGGAATGGCCGCTCGGCGGATCGAAGCGGCAGCACGACAACAGGAATATGTAGGGTCCCGGGCAGAGAGATGATCATGAAAAATTTCCAATTGAAGGACGCAGGGCCCCTGGGCTTGAGCGTGATGGTCTGCCTGCTGGCCGGATTCGGTGGCTCCCTGCTCACCGCAGCCTCCGTCTCCACCTGGTACGCCGGGCTGAACAAGCCCGGCTTCACCCCGCCCAACTGGGCCTTCATGCCCGTGTGGACGGTCCTCTTCGTGCTGATGGGAATCTCAGCATTCCTGGTCTGGCGCTCCGGCCATCCCCGGGCCAGGGGAGCACTGGCCCTCTTTGCCGCTCAGCTGGTGGTAAACGTGACGTGGTCCGGGGCCTTCTTCTACCTCCAGTCTCCCCCGGCCGGCATGGCTGTGGTTCTGGCGCTGTGGGTGCTGATACTGGCAACCATGGTCAGGTTCCGCCCCATCTCCCGGGCCGCTGCCTATCTGCTGCTTCCCTACATCCTGTGGGTGAGCCTGGCCGCCGCCATGAACTTCGGCATCTGGCGGCTGAATCCATGATGGGATCGGCTCGCCGGGAGAGGATTTGGGGAGGATTGGAGACTTTAGGCCGGACCGCTGGGAAAGGCCAGAAGGCCGGCCAGGTCCAGGAGCGGCCAGGAGCAGCAGGAAGCCGGAACATTAGGACAGAAAAGTATAAAATATAAAAATAAAATATAAAAATTAAGGAGAATGCCAGGGCAGGGGGCCTGCCCTAGCAGTCCACACCCAGGCAGGGGGGTTTCATCATCTCTTTGTAGGGAGCTTCGTGGAACTTAATCAGCTTCTCCGCCTCAAAGGTCCCTGTGAACATCTGGTGGTCGACGATGTCCTTATGCAGGAGCTTGTGCCACCGGGAATCCGTGCCCCAGGTGCCGTTGAACTGGTTCCTGGTGTCCAGGCCCATCAGGTAAACGGGGCTGGAGTTGACCAGATCGGAGAGCTTGGTCCCCTCCACCAGGGCGTCCTTCCCTGCAGTCCAGTGGCCGGCGGGATCGGTGGAGGCGTAGAACATCCTCTCGTCCTGCTCCATCTCGGTTGTGGAGAAGACCTCCCGCAGATCGGCCCCTATGCCCCCGTAGAAGGACCTGGACAGGATCTGCTTGCCTCCCATAAGGGGAGTCTCGCCCCGATACTGCATCTTGGAGGCGGAATAGAAGTTCAGAGGCACGTTCTGGCTGCCATTGGCCCCCGGTCGCTGAAGCTTGCTGGCGTTCTCGGACATCACGTGCTCAGAGGACAGCTCGATGTCCCCGTTTCCAGCCATGGCATTGCTATACTCCAGGGCCAGCCTCTTGTCCTTTATGGAGGTGCTGATATCGATGATCCCGCTGCCCTCCACCAGCCCATTCTCGCAGTACTGCTCGTACTGCACCGGCTCGGGAAGGGCGTGCTTTTCCGGCATCTCTTCCGGACAGCAGTCCAATGTCAAATATTTATTAAACATCACTCCGCATATCTCGCCCACCAGGTTCAGGCTGACATTGTCAATGCCGTTTATGCATACCGGATCGATGGAGGCGCAGTAGGCTCCTTTGGCCTCGTCGTAGGCCAGCTCGAACACCGTTATTTCTTCATCGCAGGGGATTACCACCCACCAGTACGTCAGCTCAGGCTCATGGGGGATCAAAATCCCGTCCTTCCCGGTCATGCGGACGCAGATGTCCAGCTGGCCGGACTGGCACTGGGCCTCAGCATCCAGATTGAAGGAGCAGGTCAAAGTCTGGGCGATATCGCTCAGAATGGGCATCAGGTCCCCGGATTCGATGGAGTAGAAGTTTCCGCCGGTAGAAGAGGCCAGATCGTACGACCAGTCCATATTTGGACCGACCACGAACACCCGGACCCCGCTGGCGATCAGGAGGCTCTTGATCCCATCGTATGTATCCCCTTCGTAGTTGCAGCACTCACCGTCTGCATGTGGCGGTGCGTCCGTTATCAGAATGACGACCTTTTGCACATCTCCGCCCCTCCAGAGCTGGTCGGTCACCGTGTGGTGCAAAGCCGCCAGATGGGACTCCGGCGCGTCGACGCCGAAGTGCGTGACCAGGGTGTTGACCCAGGAGGCAAACTCCGCCGGATCTGCGGTAAGCTGACCGCCATTGAAAATATTGTACGGCACATCCCCGCTAGCGGATGACCCACAGTCTCCGCCGCATACGTCCGGGAAGTCGTCGAACTGCGTCAGGCCAAGCCTGTAATCGATGCCCGAGGACGATAGAGCATTGGCAAAATTTATGGAGTTCGTCTTCATCTGCTCGATGACGCCGTACATGCTTCCGGTGGTGTCGAAGACCACCACCACATCGACCTTCTTGATCGATTCGCAGTCCAGAAACTGATTCAGCTCTTCGCAGGTATACGCTCCGCCAGGAGTGCACAATGCTATGAACAGAAGCGCCAAAGACAGTGCTTTGCCGATTGGCAAGACATCGCTCATTTCTACCTCCCTTCCAATTTCCCTCAAATCAACTCCGACATTTCAGCCTGAGAGATGCGAGTGCAGAGCTACGGCCTCACCTCAGATAGGACTATCTTCAGGCACTCCCGGCCCTCCCTCTGCTCTCCCAGCGCTCCTCCCGCTGCCTGGAGGGGAACGGTGAGATTCAGCAGAATGTCCTGGCCTGCCACCGCCTGCAGCTCCAGATTCTTTATCATGAAATAGATGTCGAACTTCAGGATTAGGTCCTCAAAGCCATCCTGCCCGGCCTGATGGCAGGGACAGGCAGATTCTCCCTCCCCGACCATGGGAGCAGCCACGTCTTCGTAGTTCCAGTAAAGGGGCTTTAGACGTCCCTCCCATCCACCCCTTGCCAGGGTCGCATTTGCAGCATCTACGGTCTTGACATCCAGGTCCTCGCTTCCCAGTATGGCGATGTCCAGAACGCCCTGGCTCTTCAAATCCAGGCTGTTGGGACAGACGCCCGGGCTTATATCCAGGTCAAGGCCGCTTGCCGCAGCGGCCGATGCCAAGCATAGAAGCAGAATAACGGCTCCTCCAGGGGCTCCTCTGACCAGTGCTCCGCTCATTCTTAACCCACTTATTTTTTATTTTATGTATTCCATCAGCCGGCTTCTGGTATAAGAATTTGTCATTGATTATATTTATATTTAAATTATTTAATTATAATAGCGACATAAGCCATAATATATTCTTTTTAATGA
>JAAEEW010000223.1 GCA_013415595.1 Methanosarcinales archaeon
CCCTGGTGGCCGATCCCCTGCACATCCTGGACTGCTCGCCCATCAGCGACGGCGCAGCAGCCCTGGTGCTGGCCCCCACCGAGATTGCCAGAAAGTACGCCGACTCCCCCATCAGGATCATCGCCAGCGCCCAGGCCAGCGACACCCTCTCCCTGCACGACCGCCGGGACCTGACCACCCTGGACGCCACCGTTCATGCCGGGAGGGCGGCCTACTCCATGGCCGGGGTTGAGCCCCGGGATATCGACATGGCCGAGGTCCACGACTGCTTCACCATAGGAGAGATCCTGGCCATCGAAGACCTGGGATTCTTCGAGAAGGGACAGGGCGGCAGGGCCACGGAAGAGGGCTTGACCGCCCTCGACGGCAGGATCCCCATCAACCCGTCGGGAGGATTGAAGGCCTGCGGCCACCCGGTGGGGGCCACGGGGATCAAGCAGGCCTACGAGATGGTTCTCCAGCTAAGAGGCCAGGCCGGAGGGCGCCAGGTGGACGATGCCGAGATCGGGCTAACCCACAACGTGGGCGGCTCCGGGGGCACCGCCCTGGTGCACATATTCTCGAGGTGATAGCACGACCACAAAGGCACCCCGCTTCTGGAGATGCATACCCCAGCGCTACAATCTGCTGGGAACCCACTGCAAGAGCTGCAACGAGTACTACTTCCCGCCCCGGAACATCTGCCCCAACTGCCGCCGGGGAGCAGAGATGGAGGATCACAGGTTCATGGGTATGGGAACCGTCATCACCTTCACCACCATTTACAACGCCACCGAGGACTTCGACCGCATGACCCCCTACAACCTGGCCATAATCGAGCTGGACGAGGGCCCCCGGCTGACCGGACAGGTGACGGCCAGCCCGGAGGAGATGAAGATCGGAATGAGGGTCCGGCCGATCTTCAGAATTCTGGGAAAGGAAGGGGAGAGCGGCATAATCTACTATGGAACCAAGTTCGAGCCCCAGGAGAGCTCCCCCCGGCGGGGGAAGACCGGCCAGAAGGGGCTTGTCAACCCCGAAAAGTCCTGCCAGGGATGCGAGATTTAGATAGGGTGCTGGGTGAAAAGAAGGGGCCCGAAAAAAATGGGAAAAAGGTTAAATTCTGCCAGGTCAATTAGTTGAGGCTATATTTATTAAGGAGGATCAAATAGTTTTGAACGATGCAACCTATGACGCCAGCCACATCATGGTCCTGGAGGGGCTGGAGGCGGTCAGACGCAGGCCATCCATGTACATAGGGAGCACCGACTCTATCGGTCTTCACCACCTGGTCTACGAGGTAGTGGACAACAGCGTGGACGAGGCCCTGGGCGGCTACTGCACCGATATCCAGCTGGCCATACACCAGGACGGATCGGCCACCGTCAGAGACAACGGCCGGGGCATTCCGGTGGACATTCACCATCAATACAACAAGCCGGCCCTGGAAATAGTGATGACCGTGCTTCACGCCGGTGGAAAGTTCGACCACGAGTCCTACGCCGTCTCCGGCGGACTGCACGGGGTGGGAGTCTCCGTGGTAAACGCCCTCTCCGAATGGCTGGAGGTGGAGGTGAGGAGGAACGGCAAGACCTACTGGCAGAGGTACGAGCACGGAAATCCCGTCTCCCAGGTGGAGGAGAGGGGAACGGCCGAAGATACGGGGACGACCATCACCTTCAAGCCCGACCCGGCCATCTTCGAGGAGACGGAATTCAGCTTCGAGACCCTCTCCACCAGGATGAGGGAACTGGCCTTCCTCAACTGCGGCCTCAAGATATCGGTCCGGGACGAGAGGACCGGCAAGGAGAACGTCTTCCAGTACGAGGGAGGAATCGTCTCCTTCGTCGATTTCCTGAACAAGAAGAAAGAGGTGCTGCATAAACCCCCCATCTACTTCGCCCGGGACAGAAACGGAAACCGGGTGGAGGTAGCCCTGCAGTACAGCAACGCCTACAACGAGTCCATATACTCCTTCGCCAACAACATCAACACCCGGGAGGGGGGCACTCACCTGGCCGGGTTCAGGGCCGCCCTCACCAAGACCCTCAACGATTACATCAAGACCAACAAGCTGGTCAAGGGAGAGGCCAAGCTGACCGGCGACGACCTCAAGGAAGGGCTGGTGGCGGTCATCAGCGTCAAGCTGCCCGACCCCCAATTCGAGGGGCAGACCAAGACCAGGCTTGGCAACTCCGCCATCCGGGGCATAACCGAGTCCCTGGTCTCCGAGGGGCTCTCGGAGTTCTTCGAGGAGAACCCCCAGGTGGCCCAGAGCATCGTGGAGAAGGCCACCGAGGCCATGAGGGCCCGGGAGGCTGCCAGGAAGGCCAAGGAGCTGACCCGGCGAAAGAGCGCTCTGAGCTCCTCCGGCCTGCCGGGAAAGCTGGCCGACTGCTCGGAGAGCGATCCGTCCTCCTGCGAGCTGTACATCGTGGAGGGCGAGTCCGCCGGAGGCTCGGCCAAGCAGGGCCGAAACCGGCACTTCCAGGCCATACTGCCGCTGCGGGGAAAGATCCTGAACGTGGAGAGGGCCCGCCTGGACAAGATCCTGAAGAACGCCGAGATCAGAAACCTGATCACGGCTCTGGGCACAGGCATCGGAGACGAGTTCGACATAAACAAGGCCCGCTACCACAAGATCGTGATAATGACCGATGCCGATGTGGACGGCTCCCACATCCGCACCCTGCTCCTGACCTTCTTCTACCGCTACATGACCCCCCTGATCGAGGCGGGCTACGTCTACATCGCCCAGCCCCCCCTCTACCAGATCAAGAGGGGAAAGCAGGTGGTTTATGCCTACAGCGACCAGCAACTGGAGAGGGCCACTGCGGAAGGGGGAAAGCCGGTCGTTCAGAGGTACAAGGGTCTGGGTGAGATGAACCCGGAGCAGCTATGGGAGACCACCATGAACCCGGAGAACAGGACTCTTCTGCAGGTGACGGTGGAGGACGCGGTGGAGGCGGACGAGATCTTCACCATCCTCATGGGTGAACGGGTGGAGCCCAGAAAAGAGTTCATAGAGGCCCACGCCCAGGACGTCAAGAACCTGGACGTATGAGGCGGGCAACGATTTGGTCGGAATATCATGACAGAGGTTCAAGTCAACATCACTGAGGAGATGAAGTCCTCCTATATCGATTACGCCATGTCCGTGATCGTAGGCCGGGCCCTGCCCGACGTCAGGGACGGCCTGAAGCCCGTGCACCGGCGGATCCTGTACGCCATGTACGAGCAGGGGGTGACCCACGACCAGCCCTACAAGAAGTCGGCCAGGATCGTGGGTGACGTCATGGGTAAGTACCACCCCCACGGAGACGCCGCCATCTACGAGACTATGGTTCGCATGGCCCAGGACTTCTCCATGCGCTATCCCCTCATCGACGGCCAGGGCAACTTCGGATCGGTGGACGGCGACCCTGCCGCAGCCATGAGATACACCGAGGTCCGGCTGTCCAGGATCGCCGAGGAGATGCTGGCAGACATCAACAAGGACACCGTGGACTTTGTGCCCAACTACGACGGGTCCATGAAAGAGCCGGTGGTCCTGCCGGGAAAGCTGCCCAACCTGCTGGTGAACGGGTCCACCGGCATCGCTGTAGGCATGGCCACCAACATCCCTCCCCACAACCTGTATGAGGTGGCACAGGCCCTCATCCACGTAATCGACCATCCGGAGGCCACCCTGCATGAGCTGATGGAGCACATCCAGGGCCCGGACTTCCCCACCGCCGGATACATCCTGGGCCGGGCGGGGATTTTGTCCGCCTACACCACCGGACGGGGGAGCATCGTCATCCGGGCCAGATCGGAGATCGAGAACGGACCCAGGAACGACCGCATAATCTTCACCGAGCTTCCTTACCAGGTCAACAAGGCCAAGGTCGTCGAGGACATAGCCGAGCTGGTCAAGAGCGGCCGCATCGAGGGCATCTCGGACATCCGGGACGAATCGGACCGGGACGGGATTCGCATGGTGGTGGACCTGAAAGCCGGGGTCAACGCCGACGTAGTTCTAAACCTGCTGCACCGTCACACCCAACTGGAGACCAGCTTTGGCATCATCAACCTGGTCCTGGTGGACGGCCAGCCCAGGACCCTCAGCCTGAGGGAGACCCTGGACCAGTTCATCCTCTACCGAAAAGAGGTCATCGAGCGCCGGACCAGGTTTGAGCTGGAGCAGGCCCTTCGCCGGGCCCACATCCTGGAAGGCCTGCTGATCGCCCTTCGAAACATCGATCAGGTGATCAGGCTCATCCGGGCTGCAAAGTCCCCGGCCGAGGCCCGGACCGGGCTGATGGAGAGCTTCTCCCTGAGCGAGGAGCAGGCCAAGGCCATACTGGACATGAGGCTGCAGCGGCTCACCGGCCTGGAGCAGGAGAAGATAGCCTCCGAGGCCCGGGAGCTGGAGAAGCTGATCGACCGGCTGCGCCAAATCCTGGCCAGCGAGCAGGAGGTCCTGGAGATAATCAAGTCCGAGCTGAGGGAGCTGACGGAGACCTACGGCAATCCCAGACGGACCGAGATCATCGAGGATTATTCCGCCGTCCAGGTGGAGGACCTGATCCACGAGGAGGAGGTGGCAGTCACCATCACCAAGGACGGCTACATCAAGAGGCAACTGCTGAGCGCCTACCGCATGCAAAGAAGGGGCGGCCGGGGGGTGATAGGAGCGGAGACCAAGAGCGAGGACTTCGTCACCGACCTGTTCATAGCCTCCACCCTGGACTACCTGCTCTTCTTCACCGACAAAGGAAAGGCCCACTGGCTGCGGGTGTACGAGATCCCGGCCCTGGGAAAGGCCTCCCGGGGCAAGGCCATCGTGAACATGCTGCAACTGGAGCAGGACGAGAAGATCACCGAGGCCATGCCGGTGAAGAGCTTCAACGAGGAGGGCTACATCGTCATGGCCACCCGCATGGGCAACATCGTGAAGACCCCCATCCGGGCCTTCAGCAACCCCCGCAAGGGAGGGATCAAGGCGGTGAACCTGCGGGGAGACAACCTGGTGGCGGCCAAGCTCACCGACGGAGACCTGCAGCTGATAGTGGCCACCAGGAAGGGCAAGGCCATCAGGTTCCACGAGAACGACGTCCGATCCAGCCACCGGGGGGCCATGGGAGTGAAGGCCATCAACCTGGCGGAGGGCGACGAGCTGATCTCCATGGACGTGGTGAGGGAGGGGACGTCCCTTCTCACCATCACCCGTCATGGCTACGGCAAGCGCACTGAGCTGGAGGAGTACCCGTCCCAGAGGAGGGGCGGCAAGGGAATAAAGAACATCGGGGACAAGAAGGGAGACGTGGTGGCCACCAGAACCGTGTCTGAAGAAGACGAGCTATTGCTCACCACCAGGGAAGGAATCATGATCAGGATACCGGCGGCGGAGATCAGGATCCAGGGCCGGGCCACCCAGGGAGTGCGGATCATGAACCTGAGGCCTGGAGACGAGGTGGCGGCGGTGGCCAGGATAACGGAGAGCTGACCACCTCGCTTTCTTCAAATGAGGACCTTTTCTCCCCGCCTGGCCTTCCGGGCCCTATGGCAGCTGCGGGC
>JAAEEW010000224.1 GCA_013415595.1 Methanosarcinales archaeon
CCGCGACCCCGGCGTCACCCGGCCGGTGCTTCACGGCCTGGGGGAGTCTGCCCCCCAGATCGTCCCCGGGCCGGGGACCCGGGAAGTGGCGGGGGTGGCAATATGCGCCGGGGCCTGGTTGGGGGGAAAGAGGCCGGCCATCCTGATGCAGAACTCCGGCCTTGGAAACAGCATCAACGCCCTGGCCTCCCTGGGCTCCCTCTACAAAATTCCGCTGCTGATGGTCATGAGCCACCGTGGATGCGCCGGGGAGCCCATCGTCGGCCAGGTGCCCATGGGTCAGCTCACCGGCCCCCTGCTGCAGGCCATGGGCATCCCGGCCCTCTCCCCCCGGCCGGGCCAGGGAGAAGAGGCGGTGCTGGAGGCCGGAAGGCTGGCCTTTGAGGAGAACATCCAGACAGCTGTGCTTCTGGACCTCGGCTACTGGAGGGGAGAATGAAGCGCACCGAGGCCATCCGGGAGGTGGCAAAGGCCGCCTCTGCCCAGGACGCCCTCCTGGTGTGCAACATCGGCTACCCCAGCCGGGAGCTCTACGCCCTTGAAGACCGGCCGGAGAACTTCTATCTGCTGGGCTCCATGGGCCTGGCCTCCTCCATCGCCCTGGGACTCTCCCTGGCCAGGCCAGAGCGAAGGGTTATGGCCATCGACGGCGACGGGGCGGTGCTCATGAACCTGGGCACCCTGGCCACCATCGCCAGCTTCGCCCCTCCCGGCTACCTGCTGGTGATCCTGGACAACTGCGCCTACGGCTCCACCGGCTGCCAGCTCACCTGCACCGCCCGGAGCACCGACCTGGCGGCGGTGGCCCGGGGAGCCGGGGTCTCCATGGTCAGGGAGGCCGAGTCCCTGCCGGAGCTGGTCCCCTGCCTGGAGGGGCAGGGGGTGGTGGTGGCCCGGGTGGAGCCGGGAAACGCCCAGGTGCCCATCATCGATCTGACCCCGGAGCAGATCCGGGACCGGTTCAGGGAACGATGCGGGATACCGGCTCGGAGAGGGTGAAGGTCCCCTCCACAATCCTCCTCTTCAGGTCCCGGGCCAGACGCAGGGCCCGCAGACGGTCCGACTGGCGAATGACGATTGGAACCTCTGTCTCCCCCACCCGGATGCTTCCCAGCCGGGCCTGGAAGACCTGGCCAGGGCAGGTGGTGGAGCATAGCCCGCAGTTGAAGCAGGCCTTGCGGTCCAGCCGGGGCCGGCCGTCTCGGACGCTGATGGCAGCGGTGGGACAGGCCTCCTTTGCCCGGCAGTCCTGGCACTGCTGGCAGTTCCGGGGGCGAAACTTCACCGCCAGGTCGGCGCCGCCCCAGGCCTGGCCGTAGTCCGCCTCTCCCATCTGGCTTCGGGTGTTGACGTCCATCACCGGCAGGGGTATGTCCCGGTCCAGGGTGGTGGCCGCCTGCAGGACCGGGACGCTAACCACCGGCACGGCCAGGGCCAGGGAGACCACGCACTCCGGACCGGCGGGGGTGGAGAACCCTCCCATGTACTCCGGATGCATGAGGTGCAGGTCCCCCATGGTTGCCAGGTTGGGCCTGGCCGGAGAGCTGCGGGTGCCGGCCCCCAGCACGAAGCCCTCTCCGCCGTTGAAGAGGATCCTGGTCCCCACCCCCACCGTCTCCAGCAGGGGGTCGTTCTGGAGGGGGCTCATGTGGCCGCATCCGGAGAAGGACGCTCCGCCAAGACGGGGATGAAATCCGGTGGCGTGAAAGATGGTGGAGACCTCCTCCTGGCCGGGATTGACAAAGGCGCTGTAGTTCCTGAAACAGTGCCTGGTTCCAAAGAGGCGGGCCTGGGGCATCCGGTCCAGGGAGATATGGGCCGATATCTCCCGGCCATCGCCTGTCTCCACCTCCACCGAAACCTCCTGCCCGGCGGCCAGGTCCCGGAAGAGGTGCCCGCCACCGTACCGGGGACGGTCCCGGCTGTGGGCGGTGCCCATGATCATCAGGTCCACCAGCCCCAGGCGCTCGTTGGGGCAGGGGCCCACCTGGGCGGGGACGCCCTCCAGCCAGGCCCGGGAGGCCCGCAGGAAGGTGTGGGGCTCTGCCACCGGGAAGGACAGCACGGCGTAGGTCCCGCTCATGACCGCCCGGGTGGCCGTGGTAACCACGTCCACGTCCTGCATGCCGGGCTTCTCCCCGCCCTCCA
>JAAEEW010000225.1 GCA_013415595.1 Methanosarcinales archaeon
CGGGCCCCGATGACCGAGTTGGCGTAGGCCACCGCCGAAGACTCCGACCAGGCCAGGTGGTCTCCCCGGGCGGCCAGGCGGTCGTAAAGCTGGTAGGGAGTGCAGGTGCAGTCCACAGTCACCCCCAGCCGGCGGTAGGCCTCCACCACCTGGAGCTGATTTTGGGCGAAGTACCCGTCGATGCCCATCTCCTGCCAGCGGCACAGGTCCATGCCCGCCGGATTGAGGATGGAGGGGACGGCCACCGTCCCCCGGAGATCGGATATCCACTCCAGGCCGGCCTGGCCGATGTTCTTGAAGGAGACCCCGGCGATCTGGACGCTCCTCACCTCCACCAGCCGCTCTGCCCCGAATATGTCCCCCAGGGCCACCAGGATCTCCATCATCCTCCGCAGAGTCTCCCCGGCCTGGCCCTGATACATGCCCTCTTCCTCCCTGGTGAGATGCATGGCTACTCCAGGGGTCCTGCCCGCTATAAAAGTTGCCCGGGATATATGGCTCCACCTGGAACAGGGCCCCTGTCCCCGGACCGAGGGCCCGCAAGCGCCTGCCGCCCGGATATCAGGCCAGCCGGTAGATGGGGTGGCCGGGCTGGGGGAAGACCTCCAGGTCCCGCACCGCCTCCGCCACCATCATGTCCGCCATGGCCGTCACCGGGAAGACCGTCTCTGCGTTCTCGATGGGGCCGTAGAGCACGAAGTCTCCGGCGGCCAGCTGCTGCAGGGCAGAGGCGGCGGCATCGCAGCACTTTTTGGCCGCTCCCCGCCCCTTCAGCCAGCCCCAGGAGCTGGCGGCGTTGTGCATGCCCGAGCCCACGGGAAGGCCGAACCGGGCCTTGGCCACCACGGAGAAGCGCAGAGCCGAGCCCGCCCCGCTGCCCAGGGGAGCCACCCCCGGGTCCAGGAGCAGGTTGGTCATGCCCAGGTCCCTGGCCAGGGGTAGAAGGCCGCGCTCCAGCCCGGCGCCTCCCTCCTCCAGCAGCCTGATCCGGCCGTCCACCCCGCCGTCCGCCGGATTGTAGGCCAGGAGTATGGCCGAGTCCACGTCCGAGTCTTGCAGGGCCTCCCTCTCCCCGGAGGTCAGGGCCACGCTGATGCTGTTGTAGATGGTCCGGTCGGCGTAGCCGATCTCAGTGGCCGTCCGGGCCATGCTGGAGCGGGTCAGGGCGTCGGAGGAGTCGACGATCAATGGGCCGTTCCACACCTTCTCCACGAAGTCCAGGTAGCGCAGGAAGGCCTGGCCGGTGCGGGCGAACAGGTGGAGCACCGCCGGGTTTCCCGTCTCCTCCGCCAGCTCGGCCTGGCGGAGGACCAGCCCCTCTGCCCTGGCGGCGTCGAAGAGGCCCTTCTCCTCGTCCCGGACGATCTTATGGCCGTGATAGAATATGGTGCCGCATAGCACTGTAGGAAGCTCTCCCGGCTGTCCTCCCATCTTTACACCGCCCACGTTGATCACCGACTGCTCCCTGGCAAATCTGAACAATTCAAGCGCCCTCCCGATTTGAGGCCATATGATCGCCTTCCCGGTCCACCGTCCACAGGGAGGCGTCCAGGCGCACCCCGCAGCCCAGGCACACGTCCCCGTTCTCCAGGCGAAGCTCGCTGGGCCGAACCTTCCTCTTCACCACCTCGAAGGGCTCCTCGGGAAAAGCCCGAGCCGACCGGTCCAGCTCCAGGACCAGGGCGTTTATCTCCGACTCGTCCTCCAGGCCGATCCTGTCCACCACCTCCACCTGGCGCATGAACCGCAGGACGGCCTCCCCGGTGAGGTTCTGGATGAAGGGGATGGCCCCGGGGGAGCCTACGATCCGGCCCTGGTCGTCGATGCCGTTTTTGTTGAGGGCCAGGAAAGTCTCGCCAGGCAGGTGACCTTTGGACTCCGCCCCGCAGACCACCAGATAGCGCAGGTTGGAGTTGGATATCATGTTGGCCACCACCTTCTCCACTCCCAGGTTCTCCGTCTTGCAGGGGCCGAATATGGCCGCGCCCTGAACCTGGATGTGGCTGGCCAGGGTGGTGACCGCCACGTGGCCCTGCGGATTATAGACCACATAATCGCCCCTCACCACCGGCCAGCCATCCGGAAATGCCCGGCTGCAAACCTGTTCTTCCCTAGCCAAAAATATCTCACCTGGAGACATTCTCCCCGGTGGTAGAGTCCTCCCTTCCTTTATGAAAGTTTGCGGGCCAGGGGACCACTGTCAAGGACTGTCACATATAGCAAAACTTAAAAAGTCGGCCATTAACCTGGGTTAACAATCGCCCCGGGATTCGAGGTGATGGTGGATCTGATGGCGTCATACAAAGAGCGAATACTGAAGGCCATCGTGGACTCCAAAGATGGACTGACCACGGTGGAGGTGGCCAGGAAGGCCGGGGTCAGCAAGACCACGGTGATAAAGTACCTCTCCGTCCTGAAATCCGAAGGGCTCTGCGAGTTCGTTGAGGTGGGCCCTTCCAAGCTGTGGAGGACCAACAACCACGGAGAGGCGCAGGCCGGACGTGAGGCCCCTCCCCGGCAGACGGCGTCCAGGCAGGCGGACCAAGCCCTGGAAGTGCAGGCCCTGAGCCTGGAATGTGGAGAAGACGATCAGGCGGATGGGGCGGTCATCTCCCTGTCCCTGAAGGTCAAACCCGACCAGATCTGCAATTTGATCAAGCAGATGAAAAGGTGTACCCACGAATGATCTCCATCAGCAGCATGATCGGCTGGCCCCGGGGGGCGAACAGACGTGAATATTCCCTCTGAGATTTGTCGTTTTTTCAGCATCGAGGAAGGACAGACCCTTCTCATCAAAGGGCTTCCCGGCACCGGCAAGACCACCCTGGCCTTTGAGATAATGAATGCCCTGTGCGAGGAGAAGAACGGCATGTACATCTCCACCAGGGTGGACCCGAAGAGGCTCTTTGCCACCTTTCCCTGGATGAAGGAGACCATTCCCCCAAAGAACGTGATCAACGCCACCCAGGCCAAGCTGACCAGCAGCCTGAGGGAATGGATGGACCTGGAGGAGGGCGCCGCCACCTACGACTCCGTGCTCGGCTTCTTCAAGCTCCTCTTCGACGAGGCCGAGGAGACGGAAAATCCCATGATCGTGATAGATAGCTGGGACGCGGTGATGAACTACACCGCCCACATCATCGGCGGGGCCAGGCAGAGCTTCGAGCAGAACATGTGCGAGTTTGCCAGGGACCTGGGGATTCATCTCATCTTCGTCAGCGAGTTTGCAGATCTCATGCCCCTGGACTACATCGTGGACGGCGTGGTGACCATGGAGCGGATCAAGCTCCTGGGAGCAGGAGACGCCCAGGGCATATCCAGCGGCATGAGGGCCCGCTATGCCCGGGAGATCAGGCTGGACAAGCTGCGGGGGGTGGAGATCAGGCAGCATTCTTACACCTGCACCCTGCACAAAGGCCGGTTCCGCTATTTCGAGCCCTATCAAGAGCAGGGCGAGACCCGGATAGGAAGAGGGGGGAACCGGATTCCCGATCCGGCGGATGGGTGCATATCCACCGGGATTCTGGACCTGGATCATATCATAACTCCGCTCAAGTACGGCTCCTGCAACGTCATGGAGATCGACCAGGGAGTAGGCAAGAGATACTATCAGATCCTGACTGCTCTGGCCTCCAACGCCCTGAAGAACGGCAGAGGGGTATTTCTGCTGCCCTCCATC
>JAAEEW010000226.1 GCA_013415595.1 Methanosarcinales archaeon
TGTTGGGTCTCACAGGGTACATGTATCTCATATCATATTAATTATGTGATGCCATGTGCCCTGCCAACATCACTAACTAATTCGATTGTGCCACTTGAATGAACGTGGGAGAGTAAAAGTGCGAATCATCGGCAAAGTGCTTGATGAGAAATATACTAAAATGCTCATGTTGAGGACAGATCTAAACTTGACGGATGTGATAGCCCTCGATAAGGTGCAGAAAGGAAAGCCTCTTAACGATAGAGAATTTCAGTCTTTAAAAAGAAAACACCTTATAGAAGGACGACGCCCGCGTCTATTTGTTTCAGCAGAGGTTGCGGCTGTTACGGATACAAAAGCAGATTATATTAAAAAGCGAGCATTCAGCAAGGATTACTATAAGAGTATGATAAAAGATTACCTTACAAAGTTCAAAGAAGCATCCCGGCATGACATCGACGAGCTTCTCATGGATATTATTTCGGATGCCCTCACTGAAGAACAGAAAAAGACCCAGATAACAAATTTGCTTCAAGAAATGCGACGGGAAGGGGTCATCAAACCCATTGGTGCAACTCGCCATGCAAAATGGGTTTTATCTAAATAGCCATCGAAATTTTTGATTTAGATATGGATTTATGTTTAGACTTCGAGGTCTTTTTTGGGTAACAAGCTTTCCGTAAACGTGTTTGTCTAAATATAGGTTTGCCAAATATGGACTGATCAAGGGATGGGAATGCACTCGAAGCTAACGCCCTTCGCAGCACAGCTATGTTGCCTAGTATATTGCATTAATCTTGATGAATTCGTGGATAGCTTATCGAGAAGATATTTAATACAATAATATATTTTTTAATATAAATTTTTATCCTTTTGCTATTGACCGCTTTGCGATCCGTCGGAGAACGGGGCAAATTTGGGGATGCTTCCCCCAAAGTCCGCCCTGATAGAATCCCCGACAATGTAGGAATGTCTATATTGTATTGAGGCCAACGCCTGGCGATCATTTTGAGGCTGCAGGAGATCCCGGGCGTCGGGCCGCGGATGAGGGACCGTCTGGTGGAGCATTTCGGCTCTGAGGAAGGGGCGGTGGAGGCGCTGCTTGGTGGAGAGGTGGCAGAGCTCACCG
The DNA here is from genome assembly GCA_013415595.1 of Methanosarcinales archaeon. Classification (GTDB taxonomy): domain Archaea; phylum Halobacteriota; class Methanosarcinia; order Methanotrichales; family Methanotrichaceae; genus JAAEEW01. Next base: position 1,109 of record JAAEEW010000226.1, read on the forward strand.
CCGTCCTGAGCGAACGCCAGGCAGTGACCCTGGCCCGCTGGTCCAGGGCTCTGCAGCACGGGGCAGATCCCCAGGAGTTCCTGGCCACGGAGGAGGCGGCCAGGGTTTACGAGAAGATCCTGGAACGAATGGCCGGCTACACCCACACCGATTACGCCCGCCTGAAGATGAGCACCCTCTTTCCCACCAGCTCCCGGGAGCTGATAGAGGAGTTTCGGACCCTGGCCTGGTCGGCCCGGGAGCAGGTCCAGAGGCTGGAGGGGTGCGGAATGGACCGCCTGCTGGGGGCGATCAGGCCTCTTCGCCACCGATCACCAACCCGGATCAGGGACCGGGTGGTGGCGGTGACCTCATCGGATCTGCTGCGGGAGCTGAAGGCCCGGGGCCTGGACCGGACCCTGGACCTGCAGCTGGTGGAGAGCCGCCAGGAGCTCCAGGACATGGTGGCCGGCTACAGCCATGTCTGTCTGGTGGGGGAGGACCTGGACGGCGGACGGGACGGCGGGAGCGACCAGGTGGAGAGGGCGGAGAGCCTGGAGGACTGGTACCTGGCCCCGGAGGCCGTGCTCAGCTACTACCAGGACAACCTGAAGGTTCTGGAGCCGGCCCTGCAGGCGGCAGCCATCCTGGAGAGCAGGGGATTTCCGACGGAAAAGGGACTCGCAGATCTGGAAAAGCTGATCCGGAGGCTGGGGGAGGGAGAAGACCCGGAGGTCCGCCGGATAAGGGGCATCATGGACCTTCTCACCCCCTGCGTGGACCAGGAGACGGAGTGGGCCAACGCCGAGCTGAAATCCAGGATGGAGGCCCGCTCGGTCACCCTGGCCGGGGCGGACCTGCTCCAGGCCATGGGCCGGGGGGAAGGGATAAAGGAGATCTTCGCGGTGCAGATGCGGGCCACCTTCCAGGGGGTGCTGAGGGAGGCCCGGGACCGGGCCGCCTCCCGCCTGGACCTGAAGGGCCCGGAGGCGGTGCGCCTGGAGGAGGTATTCTCCTCTGAGATGCGCTATCCCCTGGAGATCAACCGCCAGGCCCTGCACCGGCTGGAGCAGGACCTCCGGCAGCGCCTGTCCTCCCTGACCTTGAAGGAGAAACGATCCCTGGCCAGGGCCCTCCTGGGGCACCGGGAGAGGGCCGCCAGGCTGGTCGGCTTTCTGCTGGAGTTCGATTTCGTTTACGCCCTGGGAAGCTTCGCCCTCCAGGAGAATTTGACCATGCCCCGCATAGTGGGCACTCCGGCCCTGGGAATCCGGGGGGGAAGAAACCTCTTTTTAAAGGATGCAAAGCCTGTCAGCTACTCCCTGGGAGAGACCGGGCTATCCGAATTCAAGGAGTCTGTGGCCCTCCTGAGCGGGGTTAACTCCGGGGGGAAGACCTCACTCCTGGACCTGATAGCCCAGGTGGCCATCCTGGCCCAGATGGGGATGCCCGTCCCCTGCGAGGAGGCGGCGCTCTCGGTCTTCGATCAGCTCTACTACTTCGGCAAGAGCCGGGGGACGCTCAGCGCCGGGGCCTTCGAGACGGCCATGAAGAAGTTCGCGGTGGTGGAGAACGATCTGCAAAAGATCGTGCTGGCCGACGAGCTGGAGGCCATTACCGAGCCCGGGGCCTCGGCCAGGATCATCGCCTGCATGCTGGACGAGCTGCAGCAGCTGGGCTCGGTGGCGGTATTCGTCAGCCACCTGGCGGAGGAGGTGAGGCGCTTCTCCACCACCGCCGTTCGCATCGACGGCATCGAGGCCCAGGGGCTGGACGAGGACAACAACCTGGTGGTGAACCGCACCCCGCGATACCACTACCTGGCCCGGTCCACCCCGGAGCTGATACTGGACCGGCTGGTGAGGACCACCTCGGGACAGGAGAGGGAGTTCTACCAGCGGCTGCTGCAGCGATTCAGGTGAGGGTTTTATACGGAGAGGAGGCTAAACTGCGGCTATGGAGTTATGGCAGATCCTGGTCATCTGCGTCATCCTGATTCCCTTCTTCTTCGCCGTCAACTACATGGTGGTCATGAAGGCCGCCCGGGAGAGGAGGGATAGGGATGAGCGGATCGAGAGGAGCATAGCCGGCAGCATAGGCCGGGATTACCGGGATGGACGGTTTGTCACCAAACGCTACCGCCCCCGCAAACCAGGCATGAAAAGGTAATAATATTTACTACTGAAAGTTTTATTTGGGCCCGCGTTTGAACCTCTTTGACTAGCATCCTATAGGCGGCAGATATATTGTATAAAAAATCTCGATCCCAATTAGTTTTATCTCAGATTATCTGCTATGATAGAAAAATTTATTAATAAAGAGATGTACCATCCCCTATGTAGTTTGGCTGACGGCCGAACTGCTTGGAGAAATCGCGGCAGGCCCTTCGAACTCACAACCCTACCCTCTTTCTTGGGCCTGTCATCACCTTTTTGGCTGCTGATTGCTGACTAGGCAGGAGAATTTCTTTGACCGGAGGGGGCGAAGAAGGGCTATGAATCGATAGGACCTGCCCCCTGCCGCTGTAAAAATCGCCGATCTGGGATTGAATGATTCCATTGCCCCATCCTCCCCAGGGCGAAGCGGCCGCCAGGAAAGGTCTATAACCTCATTCAGGCAAATAATTGAGGTGGTGAGCTGACATGTTCGAACTCCTGGCCATCCCAGTGATTCTTCTCATTCTGATTCTGGTCCTTACCATTCCCCTGATAGTGGTCTACCTGTTCATCCGGCTCACCGAAGAGGCCTTCGAGCGGGTAGGATTCGACCACTGGCACGCCTCCCTGATGGTCTTTGGCTCCATCGTGGGAAGCATGGTGGACCTGCCCCTTCATCCCAGCCCCATCTCCTCTTACCCCCAGTGGCTGATCTCCCTGGCCGGCCCCCTCTCCCTGACCTTTCCCGCCACCTTTCATCCGGTCTATTTGATGGTGAACCTGGGCGGCTGCCTCATACCCATGCTGATCTCCCTGGACCTGCTCCGCCGGGGGAGGGCCTCTGCCAAAAAGGCCCTGGCCGGGACCCTGTTCGTGGCCCTGGTCACCTATCAGATGGCCACCCCCCTGGCCAACCAGGGGATCGTCCTCCCGGTCTACGTGGCCCCCACCCTGGCGGCGCTGACCGGCATTGCCCTGGCCAGGGGATACGACCGGGCGCCCTCCCTGGCCTACATCAGCGGGGCCATGGGAACCCTGCTGGGAGCGGACATATTCAACCTCCTGACCCCCGGGGTCCTGGCCACCCTATCCCCACCCACATCCCAGGCCCGGCCCCTGGTGCTCTCCATCGGCGGGGCGGGGGTATTCGACGGCATATTCCTGACCGGCGTGCTGGCGGTGCTCCTGGCGGCCATGATCGTCTGCCTCTTCCCGGGGTCGACCTGCCGCCGGACCAGGGTGCCGGTGAGATGATGGTGAGATGATGATGAGATGGATGGTAGATCGAATGGGGGAACGGTCGGGGGTTGCGTGTGGAGGGCTGGGGGACGTTCTCGGGAATGGAGAGGGAGGGCCGAGTGTGAGAGAGATCGATGAGGCGGCTGATAAATCCTGAACTTCATTTTGAGATCAATTTTGGGATTAAATTTTTGAAATTAAAAATATATTTGAGAGGATGGGGGGAGACGACGAACGAAGGCGGCCCCCTGGAGAGAGGGTTGGCCCTCAGGGCCTCAGGCCCCCAGCCCCACGCCCATGAGGTGCAGAGCTATCACCATCAGCGCCCCTATGGCTCCCCCCAGGGCGCAGATCAGGACCACCGCCCAGCTATAGCCGATCCCCAGCCCGGCGGCAGCGTTGGCCAGGTAGAGTATGACCAGCCCCACCAGCGCGTTGACGGCGAAGGTCTTGATGGATCGAATGACCACATATAGCCCAATAGCGATGGCCAGAACCAGCAACAGTACTCCTATCTCAACCATATCGTCACCTGCTTCACGTCTTTCCGGGCAACTCCGGGCCCTTCTCCACCCCCGCTTTCTTCGTTCCTGCGTCCAGGGTCTCCATCTCGCTCTTCAGCCGGTGCAGCTCCTTGGTGTCCAGGGAGAGGGGGTCTATGTGCACCAGGAGGATGGCCCCCTTTAAGGCTATATCGTCTCTCTGGGACTGGATGAACCGCAGCAGGGTCTCATAGTTGCTCTGGGTTATCAGGTAACCAAGCCCCTCCAGCAGGATCAGCGGATCCCTGGCCCGGGATAGGAACTCGGTTATCATGCTGCTCAGCCGGGGGAAGTTGGTGGGGTCCACCGACCTGTAGGGGCCCTCCGCCCGCTGGGTGAGCCAGATCACCCTCTGGGGGTCGATTTCGTAACGCTCCAGAAGGCTCTCCGGATTGTACCGGGATATGCAAAGCCCATCCATCCCCAGGTGCACCAGCTCGCTGAAGATCTCCATGCTCCGGCGGGGCTTGTCCTCCTCGATGACGTAGGTCATTCCCGGGGTCAAATAGAACTCGAACCGGCTGAACCCGTACTTGGCCATCAGATCGTCCAGCACCCGCTGGGGGTCCACCTCCGGGTCCACCACCCTCATGGCTTTGACCAGCCGCCGCAGGACGGTGAAGAAATCCCTGCGGCTCATGCGCAGCTCCGGGTCCACCTTTATCCCCCGCCTGGCCTGGGACTCGTTGCTCCTCATGTCCGGATCGCAGCTGGCCCCCTCGTCCGGCTCGCCCCTGAACCGCCCGAACAGATCTCTGGACTCCAGGAGCCGGTTGACCTCTCGCACCAGATCTCCCCGGGAGGCCTCGGGGGCAGCGGATATTATGGCGGTGATGAAAGCCTGCAGGAGATAGGAGGGCATGGGACCCACGCTGAAGATCAGGTTCTCCGCATGGTTCAACTCGGCGGCCATGGGCCGGTGTACGAACTCCGGCCGGGCGGGCAGGAGGAGCCTGGTCCGGCTCCCTGTGGCCAGGCGCTCGAGCTGGTTCACGAAGTCCAGCACCTCGTCGTCCGGGACCACGGCCGCATTCTCCTGGATGAGGCCCTCCAGGCTGTCCAGGAGTATCACGCTGTTCTTGCTGGACTCCACGAAGGCCTTGATGGTTATGAAGAGCAGGGGCAGGTTGGTGGGGGAGATGCACCGCCCGGGGCAGGCCTTCTTCTGGGTGAGCCTGATGATGGGGGTCTCGGTGAACCGCCAGCTCTGGCGCACCTCCTCCGGGTCCTGAGAGGTTATGCATAGCCCCTCGATGCCGTGGGTGATCTGGTCGGTGAAGACCTCGTACCCCTTCTCCGGGACCAGGTAGATCCGGCCGGCCCGCAGGCTGTACTTGGGCTCGGTAGCCCGCACCGCCTCCATAACCGGCTGCACCGTCACCTTCTCCTCCACGATCAGCCGGGCGGCGGAGGGTCCCACCGAGCCGGTCAGGGTGCGCTCCATGCGGTCCCACAGCTCCAGGAGCTGCCTGGCGTCCACCGTCCCCCGGGTGGCGTTGAGGCTGGCCAGGTCGGCGTCCAGGACGCTCCTGGCCTTGACCTCCCCCACGTAGCGGGCCAGGGTGGCCTCCAGCTCGGCCACGGTGCCCACCCGGATGGCCCGACGTCCGGCTGGCAGACGCTCCTTGTCCTCCCGGTAGACATCGACGAATCCCTCGGCCAGGGCCGCCTCCTCAGGGGTGGGCCTGCTCATCAGGGAGACCAGGACGTAGAGGAACACGTTGATCAGCAGCGACCAGAACGCCGAGTGGCTCCACACGTCCAGTTCCAGGCCGAAGAGGGCGGTGGGCCGGAGGAAGGCGATGCCGAAGGGCCCGCCGTTGGCCAGGTCCCCGGAGAGCCAGCCCACCTTGGTAAGGGAGGGTATGAGGGCGGTGTAGATCCACAGCACGAAGCCGCCGATCATGCCCACCATGGCCCCTTGCCGGGTGCCCTTCTTCCAGTAAAGGCCCCCCAGGGCCGCCGGGGCCATCTGGCTGGCGGCCAGGAAGGAGACCAGTCCTATGTCCACCAGGCTCTGGTACTGGACCACCCGGGAGTAGAGGTAGGCCAGGCCCACCACCAGCAGGATGTTGATGCGCTTCATGGTCAGGAGCAGTGTGGGCAGGTCCTTTCCCCGGCCGATGAAGCGCATCAGGTGGGGCATCTCCAGCTCGTTTAGCATCATGGTGCTGACGGCAACGCTGTCCACGATCACCATGGCCGTGGCCGCCGAGGCCCCGCCGATGAAGACCAGCAGGGCCAGGAGCACCTGGTCGTTAGCCAGGGGTATGCTGATGATGAACATGTCCTGCAGGCCCGGGGTGTTCAGCAGCAGGCCGGCTCCGGCGATGGCCGGGACGAAGAGGTTGATCAGCAGCAGGTAGAGGGGGAAGAGCCACATGGCCTTCTTGATGTGGGATTCGTCCGAGTTCTCCACCACCATGAGGTGGAACTGCCGGGGCAAGAGCAGCATGGCGAAGAAGGAGATCAGAGTCAGGGAGAACCAGGAGGGGTAGTCGATGTTGATTAAGTGGTTGTACTGGGGTATCTTCAATACCGACTGGACGATGTCCGAGTAGCCGCCGAAGAGCCAGTAGGTTATGTAGATCCCGGCGGCCAGGAAGGCCACCAGCTTGACCAGGGACTCGAAGGCCACCGCCGCCACCAATCCCTCGTGGCGCTCCAGGGGGTCCAGGTGCCGGGCCCCGAAAATTATGCAGAACATGGCCAGGAGGGCTGCCACCAGGAACTTGGTCCCCATCCAGATGTCGCTCTCCCCGCCCATGATCTGGATGGAGCTGAGGATGGCGTTGAGCTGCAGGGCCACGTAGGGGGTGATGACCATCAGGCTGAAGATGGTGACAATGGCCCCGATGGCGTAGCTGCGGCCGTAGCGGAAGCTGACGAAGTCGCTGATGGAGGTCAGCCGGAACTCCTTGGAGATGCGGGTGATCTTGCGGACCATGAGCCAGCCCAGGATCATCCCGAAGGTGGGCCCCAGGTAGATGGGCAGAAAGCCTAGACCAGTGGACGCCGCCCGGCCAATGCTGCCGTAGAAGGTCCAGGCGGTGCAGTAGACACACAGGGACAGGGCGTAGACGTAGGGATTGGAGACGATGCTCCTTCCCTGCTCACGCTGGCGGTCGGCGTAGCGGGCGATTCCGGCCAGCAGCACCAGGTACAGGATCATGGCCCCCAGGGCGAAGATGGGGACGGCCATCAGGACGACCCCCGGTCGAAGAAGTAGGCGAAGGCGATCATGAGCAGCCAGACGGCCACGATGTAGACCAGCCGCCAGGGGATGCCAAAGGGGCCGGAGGCAAAGCCGGGGATGGCCAGGACCGGCCAGTTCAAGAGGATGACTCCCGCCACGAAGAGCAGGAGCCAGAACTCACCGTGCTCTAAAAGGCCGTCCCTCGATAGCTTCATGGTCATAGTCCTGGGTAGACCACCAGGCCCTCGTCGGAAATGTCCAGGGCGTGCTTGCCCATGCGGTGGCGGGTCCCCATCATCTTCAGTATCTCGATGGCGCGTTTCCTGGTGCTGCCCATCTCCATGTTGTACAGCAGTATCACTCCGTCGGTGAAGCAGGCGATGTCCGCCGGGTAGACGGCCCCGCACTGCGAGTCGGCGGTTATGATGGTCATTCCGTTCCAGGACCGGATCAGGGAGGCCAGGTGGAACAGAAGCCGGCGATAGTCATCCTTGGACAGCACCGTCTCCAGGACGGGCAGAGAGTCGATTACGATCCGTTTGGGCTGAAAACTCATGACCTCAGATTCGATTAGCCTGAGCAGGCTGTCCACGTCGACCTTTTCTTCCAGGGGTTTGCTCAGGTCCAGGTAGCGAATCATGGTTCCGAGGTGCCTCTGATCGAAGAACTCGTAGGTGGACATGAGCCGGAACATCAGCTCCGAGGGCTCGCTCAGAGCCATGAGGTACATTCCCCGCTCGCCCCTCTCCGCTCCCCTGAACAGGACCTGCATGCACAGAGTGGTCTTGCCCGTGCCGCTCTCCCCGGCGATCAGAACGGTGCTGGGAAAGGGGAA
>JAAEEW010000227.1 GCA_013415595.1 Methanosarcinales archaeon
TAAACAGGAATCGATATCAATCGCCATTGCGCCACAAATTGGCTTAATATGATTCCGCTGTGCCGGAAGCATGTAAATGGGCTTACAGATGCTGATTATGACGAGCTAAACACATACAGTTTATATACACAATTTCACACATAATATAGTTGGGCAGTCCACCTAAATTGAGTTGATGACCAATTCGCTGGTCACTTGGCTGGCAACAATAAGTCGATTGCAGTCGATAGGCACTTTGCATCGGGCAGCTAGGCCGACGGGGTCCATTGTCAGGGATTTCTTGGCTAACAACACGTTAAAGGGGGACTACCTGTCCTTGCACCCCGAAGATAAGTGGTATTCTCGTTAGTATATCACTTTATCTTCGCGAAGCGAGTGAGTAGTCTACCTACGCTGAGTTGAACGACGATTACTGATAACTTAACTGGCAAGATCAGAGTCGATCGCATTCGATTCGCTTTCCACAAAGCTGCCACCAAACTAACGAGGCTATAGCTGCGGTTCCCATGGCAAACAACTCATAAAGGGTAGAATATCCGCGAGAGAAGAGGACATGAAAATCTTAATTAAACTAATTTGGTCTCTAATCAAGTAAAGTTTAAATAACTCCGGGTGGTAGGAGTCGAGCATGCACATAATGGAGGGATTTCTCCCCCACCCCTGGTGGGAGATATGGTTCGCAGTCTCGCTGCCGGTGGTGGCATACGGAGTACACAGGATGACGGCCGTCACCAGGGACCGGCGGGAGACCCTCCCCCTGCTGGCCGTGGCCGGTGCCTTCGTCTTCGTCCTCTCCTCCCTGAAGCTGCCCTCGGTCAACGGGAGCTGCTCGCACCCCACGGGCACGGGAATGGGAGCCATCCTCTTCGGCCCCTGGATAACCTCCGTCCTAGCTAGCATCGTGCTGGTCTACCAGGCCCTGTTCCTGGCCCACGGGGGGCTGACCACCCTGGGGGCCAACGTCTTCTCCATGGGCATTGCCGGCCCCCTGGTGGGCTACCTGATATTCAAAGCCGCCAGCCGGTCGGGAGCCAACCTCTACCTCTCCGTCTTCCTGGCCGCCACCCTGGCCGACTGGGCCACCTACGTGGTGACGGCACTGCAACTGGCCCTGGCCTTCCCCGCAGCCACCGGGGGAGTGCTCACCTCCTTCAAGGCCTTCGCCCTGGTCTTCGCCGTCACCCAGGTCCCCCTGGCCATCGTGGAAGGGGTGGTGACCGCCCTCATGTTCAAGTACATCCTGCAACTGCGTAGCGACGTCCTGGTCAGGCTGAAGGTGGTCTCGGAGAGCACGGTCCGAAAGCTGAAGGAGGCGGCGGCATGAAGGGAGAATTGATCGCCCTGGCGGTGGTGGCCCTGTTCTTCGCCGCCTTCCTCTTCGTCAACTCCACCGGCGACTACAACTGGGGAGGGGCGGACGGAGAGGCGGAGGGCGTGATCGACGAGATAACCGGCGGCAGCTACCAGCCCTGGTTCGAGCCCATCTGGGAGCCCCCCAGCGGGGAGATCGAGAGCCTCTTCTTCAGCCTGCAGGCGGCGATAGGCGGCCTGATCATCGGCTACTTCCTGGGCTACTACCGGCGGGGATGCAAGGCTGAGCGCTGAGGCGAAGATTCGGGCCGGTAATCGGGAAGTGAAATTGGCCGGGAACCGGGCCGGGAGCCAGGCGAATCATCAGGCCCCATCAGGACGCGTTTTGGAGAAGGTTATTATAAGAGAGGGCCTCCCCCCTGAAAGGCTTCGAGAGGTGAGCTGAAATGCACGACATCCTGGACGACTACGCCCACTCCAACGGCCTGGCCTGGGTCAACCCCCGGGCCAAGCTCCTCCTGGGCCTGGGCTCCATACTGCTGTGCGTTTCCGCCCCCAGCCCCCTGGTCCCGGCCCTGGTGGCCCTGACCATGTCCCTGACCATTGTGGGACCGGCCCGGATCCCCCTGCGGTTCTACTCCCGGCTGCTGCTGATACCCCTCTCATTCGCCCTGCTCAGCTCCGTGGTGGTGATCTTCCTGCACGGCTCCGGGGAGGCTCTGCTGAGCTTCGAGGTCCTGGGCCGCCAGGCGACCGTCAACTCTGAAGGGGCAAACCTGGGCCTGCTGCTGATGTCCCGGACCTTCGGCGGCATGTGCGCCCTGTTCTTCGTGGCCCTGACCACCCCCATGGTGGAGATATTCTCCATCCTGAAATCCCTGCACCTGCCCCAGGTGTTGATCGAGCTCTCCATGCTCATCTACCGCTACATCTTTGTCCTCCTGGAGGAGGCCATGATGATTCATACCGCCCAGGAGCTCAGGCTTGGCAGCTCCAGCCTGCGGGGATCGCTGCACTCCTTCTCCATGCTCACCAGCGTCCTGTTCCTGAGAGCCTGGGAGAGGGGAGAGAAGCTGATGGTGGCCATGGACTCCCGCTGCTACGACGGCAGGCTGGACATCCTGGAGAGGGAGGCGCCCCGAAGCCCCCGGGTCACGGTCGTGGTGGTCATCTACCTGGCCGCCCTGGGAGCGGTGGCCCTGCTCTGCAAAGACCTGACACTGATCTGAGGTTATGACATTGACTGCAATCCTGGAAGCCAGAGACCTGAGATACTCTTACTCCGACGGACCGGAGGCCCTGCGGGGCGTCAGCCTGTCCATCAAGGAGGGGCGAAAGATTGCCCTGGTAGGGCCCAACGGCGCCGGAAAGTCCACCCTGATGCTGATGTTCAACGGAATACTCCGGCCGTCTTCAGGAGAGGTCCTGCTCAAAAGCCGGCCCCACAGCTACGATTCGTCGTCCCTTAAGGAGATCCGGCGAAAGGTGGGCATGGTCTTTCAAAATCCGGATGACCAGCTCTTCGCCCCCACCGTCTATCAGGACGTGGCCTTCGGCCCCTCCAACCTGGGGCTGTCCAGGGACAAGGTGGACAAGTACGTAGGATACGCCCTGAGCTACGTGGGCCTGGAGGGATACGAGAGGAGGCCGCCCCACCACCTGAGCGGCGGGGAGAAGAAGAGGGTGGCCATCGCCGGGGTGCTGTCCATGGA
>JAAEEW010000228.1 GCA_013415595.1 Methanosarcinales archaeon
ACCGGCAGACCTCTCACGTGGTAGTCACGAATGAGCTGGCGTGCCTTGGTCGCAAAATCATTTTCCTCCACATAAAGAGGGTCCCTGGACATCATTTCTACTACTTTCATCGTCCCTCCTGCCAAACAATAGACTGGCCGGATACTGCCCCATTCACTGGCTAATATCCCGGCAGCTCCAGCAGACCAGTTCCCCGTTCATCTGAACCAGAGAGTCGGAGATCTGGCCGCATCGCTCACAGATACCTCTCACTACCTCCCTCGGCTCCAGGTAGTGAACGCTCTCGCTGTGCATCTCAATCAAATCGCTGAGTATGTCGCTCAGCCCCACCGAGGACGCAGATACCAGGTCGGTGTCTGTGATTATGCCCATGAGCTTATCATCTTCAGATATGACCGGAAGCCTCTTGACTCCGGATTTGAGCATCTGAACAGCAGCATCGCGGAGGCTTGCGTCGGGGGAGATCTTGATAAGTGGCGATTTCATGACCTCTCCGACCTTCAGCTCTCTGGGGTCGGCTGCCTTGGCCACCACCTTCTTGACCAGGTCACGCTCGGTCAGGATCCCTATGGGCTTGCCATCCTTGACAACGATCAGGCTGCCGATGTTGGCAGAGATCATCCTGTTGGTGGCAGCGAATACGTCGAGATCTACACTGGCTGTAAGCACCGGGCGGGTCATGATTTCTCGGACTCGAATCGCAGGCTCCATCGCTATCTTCTCCGTATTAGGTCATAAGTTCTTAGAGGGCTCAAGATATAAAAGAGTCTCTGTGGGCTTTTACAGCATTTTATCGTGCGTTTATCCGTTGCGTACGTGATGAAGGATGTGCTCCAGCTCCAGGAGGATCAGATCGGTGCCAAGCCTCGCCGCTCCCGGGGATCCGGGCAGACAGAAGACCGGGACTCCCTGCACCACTCCAGCGGATGCCCGGGTGAGCATGGCCCTGGTCCCGATCTCCTCCAGGCTACGCAGCCGGAAGATCTCCCCGAACCCGGGGATGGATTTCTGGTACAGCGGCTCCACCGCCTCTATGCTCAGGTCCAGGGGGGCCAGGCCCGTCCCGCCGCAGATCACCAGGGCGTCGCTCTGGCCGGCGGCCAGCTCCTGCACCCTTCCCCGCAGGGGCTGGATGCCGTCGGGGAGAAGGGAGTAAGAGGCCAGATGGCCGGCCGACCGCACCCTGGTCAGGATCTCCTGGCCGGAGAGGTCTTTGGCCTCCTCAGGACCGGCCACGCTCCCGTGCTGGCGAAAGCGGGAGGTGCTGACGGTGATCACGTCTATTTTCATCGCATATTGAAAGGTGCGGCTGGAATAAAATTCTTGCCGCCCTCCTGCCCGGCCTCCCGGGAAAACCACTTATCCAACCAGGGCCCCATCGACCATCCATGCCGCTTCTTGCCATCGACGTGGGCGCCGGGACCCAGGACATCCTGCTGTACCGGGAGGAGGTGCCCCTGGAGGGATCCGCCAAGATGATAGTGCCCAGCCAAACCGTGGTGGTGGCCGGCCGGATCGACCGGGCCAGAAAGGACCACAGAGACGTCTTCCTCCGGGGCCCGACCATGGGCGGGGGCGCATCCACCGCTGCGGTCCGGAGGCATCTTCAGGCTGGCTTGCGGGTCTACGCCACGCCATCGGCTGCGTTGACCATCCACGACAACCTGGAGAAGGTCCGTGGGCTGGGGGTGGAGGTGACTGAAGAGGGGCCATCCGGGGCCCTGGCCGTGGAGACCGGCGACCTGAATATGGACGCCCTGCAGCAGGCCTTTTGTCTCTTCGGGCTGGATCTGCCGCAGGACGTGGCCGTGGCCGTGCAGGACCATGGTTTCTCTGCAAACGAGAGCAACCGGGTCGTGCGCTTTCGGCTGATGAGGGAGACCATTCGTCGCGGCGGGCGGCTGGACCAGTTTGCCTACCGCCGGCTGCCTCCAGAGTTCAGCCGCATGGCTGCGGTCAGGGACTGCCTGGCAAAGAGGGGATTTAGGCCTCTTCTGATGGACACCGGGCCGGCGGCCCTCTTCGGAGCCCTGCAGGACCCCCGGTGCCGCCAGCCGGCCCTGGTGCTTAACGTGGGCAACGGCCATACCCTGGGAGCCCTGATGGACGATGATCGCATCACCGCCCTCTTCGAGCATCACACCTCTTCTCTAACCCCCTCCAAGCTGGGGGCCCTGGTGGAGCGGTTCTGCCGGGGAGATCTGACCGACCGGGAGATCTTCGAGGACGGGGGCCATGGGGCTTATATAGATAGCATTCCCGACACCCTTCCCGCGGCCGTGGTCACCGGTCCCAGAAGGGTCGAGCTCCTCCCGGGCCTGAAA
>JAAEEW010000035.1 GCA_013415595.1 Methanosarcinales archaeon
GCAGAGCCATTAATCTGCAATTGTCGAACCAGGTATTTAACATGTCGCCCGGCAGGCAAATTGAATGAACTGATGGGCCAGGGAGGTGGAGGATGGCCAAAAGACAGCCTGAACCAGGAATCCGGCCAATGGGGGGACGGGCAATCTCATGCCCCTGCCGCCCTTGCCCGGGCAAGCGTAATTTTTGAAGGCCAGCCCTTCGACGGGCCTTTCCTGGCCGGCAACCAGGCGGGGAAAAATGGCGAGAAGGACGGGCCAAAAGGCCGCTTTTTTTACTCCGCCGGTGGAGCCGGCACGCTCCTGTTCTCGTCGACCACGATGTAATCCTTCACCGCCATCACCGCGGCGAAGGGAATAAGCATGAACTTTCCCTCGGTGCGAAATCGACCCCGGGGAGCCTCCGGGTCCGGCTTTATGACCAGGTCCAGGACCGCTCCGGTCTTGGTGTCGAAGATCATGTTCTCCACCTCTCCCAGGACCGTCCCGCTGACGTTCACTATCTCCTTTCCGGCCAGCTCTGACGCAAAGATGCTGTACATTTCCCAATCCCTCATCTGTAGCCTATGTAGGAGCTTGGCTCCACCTTCACTCCGCCCTTGAACCGCTCGCTGATCCGCTGGTAGTAGCTCACCATGCTCTCCTCGAAGCTGGGGCGGATGCGCTTCAAGGCTTCGTAATAGTGCCTCATCTCCACCGACCTGGCTTCCGGATCTTCCCGCAGGGCCAGGAGCACCGCCTCCCGGCAGAAGGCTGCCAGGTCTGAACCCACGTATCCCTCGGTCAGCTCTGCCAGCTCCTCCAGGCTGACGTCCTCGCTGTTCGGTATCCTGGCGGCGTGAACCCTCAGTATCTCCATTCGCCCCTCCCGGTCCGGGGGCCCGATCATGAGCATGCGGTCGAACCTGCCCGATCGGAGGAGCGCCGGGTCGATGATGTCCGGGCGGTTGGTGGCGGCGATGACCACCACTCCCTTCAGGTCCTCCAGGCCGTCCATCTCCGCCAGGAGCTGGTTGACCACCCGCTCAGTCACCCGGGAGCCCTCCTCCATGCCCCTCATGGGGGCGATGGAGTCCAGCTCGTCGAAGAATATGATGGCGGGGGAGACCTGCTTGGCTTTGCGGAATATCTCCCGCACCGCCTTCTCCGACTCGCCCACCCACTTGGAGAGCATCTGGGGGCCCCGGATGGAGATGAAGTTGGCACTGGTCTCGTTGGCCACCGCCTGGGCGATGAGGGTCTTTCCCGTTCCCGGCGGCCCGTAGAGCAGGATTCCCCGGGGCGGCCGAATCCCCATCTCCTGGAAGCGCTCCGGCTTTCTCAGCGGCCAGTCGATGGCCTCGATCAGCTCCTGCTTGAGGGGCCCCAGGCCCCCCACCTCCTTCCAGGTCACCCGGGGAAGCTCCACCAGGACCTCCCGCATGGCGCTTGGCTCGATCTCCTTCAAGGAGTCCTCGAAGTCCTGGCTGGTGACCTGAATGCTGTCCACCACCTCCTGGGGGATGTCGTTCTCCATCCCCATCTCCGGCAGGTAGCGGCGCAGGGCCTTCATGGCAGCTTCCTTGCATAGAGCGCTCATGTCCGCTCCCACGAATCCGTGGGTGCGGTTGGCCAGGTCCTCCAGCACGACGTCCTCGTGCAGCGGCATGTTTCGCACGTGAATGCGGAGAATCTCCACCCGGTCGTCTCTGTCCGGGACTCCTATCTCGATCTCCCGGTCGAACCTCCCCGGACGCCTCAGGGCCGGGTCAATGGCTTCCACCCGGTTGGTGGCTCCGATGACCACCACCTGGCCCCTCTCCGTCAGGCCGTCCATCATGGCCAGGAGCTGGGCCACCACCCGTCTCTCCACTTCCCCCGTGTCCTCGCTGCGCTTGGGGGCGATGGAGTCTATCTCGTCGATGAATATGATGGAGGGCGTGGTGCGGTTGGCCTCCTCGAATATCTCCCGCAGACTCTGCTCGCTCTCTCCGTATTACTTGGACATGATCTCCGGCCCAGCGATGGAGAAGAAGTTGGCCCCGCTCTCGTTGGCCACCGCCTTGGCGATCAGGGTCTTTCCCGTCCCCGGCGGGCCGTGCAGCAGCACCCCCTTGGGAGAGTCGATCCCCAGCTTCTGGAAGACCTCGGGGTGCTTCATGGGAAGCTCGATCATCTCCCTCACCCTCTGCACCTCGGTCTTCAGGCCGCCTACGTTCTCGTAGGTGATGCCGGTGGCCCGGACCGATCCGAACCCCTTGGCCGGCTTCTCCATGAGCAGGATCTCGGTCTTCTCCGAGACCACCACCACTCCGTCGGGCTCGGTGGCCGTGACCACCAGGGGAATGGCCTCCATGCGGCCGATGAAGGGATGGCTGGCGCTGCTCATGATGGGCAGGATGTCCCCGGAGACCAGGGGCCGCTTCAGGGTCTGCCTCTTGATGAGCTCGGCGGCGTCCTCGCCATAGTTCATGTGGGATCCGGCAGGAGGGGCCAGGACCACCCTGGAGGCCTCGTTAAACCTGGACTTCCTGACCTTGACCCGGTCGCTTATCCCCACCCCGGCGTTCTGCCGGATGAAGCCGTCGATGCGGATGTAGTCCTGGCTCCAATCCTGCCGGTCCGCCCTCCACACCTTGGCTGCGGTCACCCTCTTGCCCTCAATCTCGATGATGTCTCCCGGGGAGAGCCTGAGGGTCAGCAGGGCGTTGGGGTCAAGCCGGGCTATGCCCCGTGCCGAGTCGTTGGGGTAAGCCTTGGCCACCTTGAGCTGGATCTCTTTTATGTCCCACACGATCCCGGTATATATGATTGAGATTATTTAAATGTATCTGGGGATTATAAGAAACCGGGAGGGGTAAAACAAGTTCTCGTAAAGTTTTTTGGAGCAGTCCATCAGGTCATGGAGTCCATCAGGTCATGGAGTCCATCAGGTCATGGAGTCCATCAGGGCCAAAGATCA
>JAAEEW010000229.1 GCA_013415595.1 Methanosarcinales archaeon
GGTTTTCGGATCTAACATTCATTATTGGAGGATGTTTATTGGCTAGAAGGTCACAGAGAAAGTCTGAGAGGACTAAAGCGAAGCAGTGGTATAACGTGATTGGGCCCGAGATGTTCGGAAGGTCCCCGGTAGGCGAGACGGTATCCAACGACCCGTCCAAGCTCATCGGCAGGGTAATTGAGACTACCCTGGGAGATTTGACGAACAACTTCTCCAAGCAGAACACCAAGCTCAAGTTCAAGGTGGACCAGGTAGCGGGAGACTCTGCCTACACCAAGTTCATTGGCCACGAGATGACCACGGACTACATCCGGTCTCTGGTCAAGCGCCGGACGTCACGCATCGACTCCATCATCGATGTCAACACCACCGACGGATATCAGGTCCGGGTCAAGCCCAGCTGCTTCACCGTGAAGAGGGCCAGGGCTGAGCAGGTCAAGAGCATCAGAGCCATCGCCCGAAACGTGGTATTGACCAAGGGAAGCGCCCTGGATTTAAACGGCCTCATTCAGGAGGTAGTGCTGGGCAAGCTCTCCCTGGACATCTACAAGGAAGCAAAGGCCGTCTATCCACTCAGGCGAGTTGAGGTCAGGAAGACCGAGATCCTGGTCGAGCCGGGAAGAGCAGCATCCGCCGCTCCCGCCGCCGCCCCACAGACCGCCGGTTCCTAAAAAAGCATCAGATCCTCCGTTGGCCCGGGGCCCTCGGGCGCCCTGGCCCATGACGGGATCGCGGGAAGCGTTCTAAGGAACGGTCTTTAAAATGAGGTCCTCAGATGAACCTCCACAGAGTGGGCTTACCGGAGGTTTTGTTCTCTGAACAGGGCTCCCAGGCCCTGCCGGAAAGGAGACCATCCTATTTCAGCAAAAAGGAATGGAAAATTGACCGGACAGCCCCCCGGTCAATCCCTTGTTATATCCATTTTAATGCCACAAACCAATATCACAGGCCAGCCCGGCCGTCAGGCCGACTCCAGGGCAGATGTGCAGTTTGGACAGCGAACGGCCTTGATGGGTATGGCCGATTTGCAGAAGGGGCACTCCTTGGTGTTGGGCGGAGGAGGCACCTCTTTTAGCTTTAGCCTGTTGATCTGCCGCACCATGACGAATATGGCAAAGGCCACGATTATGAACTCGATGAGGGTGTTCAGGAACAGGCCGTAGTTGATGGTCACTGCTCCGGCCGCCTGGGCCTCGGCCAGGCTGGGATATTGACCGCCTGACAGCGTAATATATAGATTTGTAAAGTCCACATTGCCAATCAGAAGCCCGATTGGCGGCATCAGGATGTCGTTTACCATAGAGGTGACGATCTTGCCGAAGGCCACGCCGATGATTATACCGACTGCCATGTCCACGACGTTGCCCTTTACGGCAAACTCCTTGAACTCGGACATAATTGACATAGAAGAATCCTCCCCAATATTCTTGCAAACTAACAAATAGCAAGTATTAGTATTTATTTTTTTGGCTAATTGTATTCGGGAGGGATATTCCGGCGGATATTCCCTGGCCATGGCCAGCAAAATAGAATAGTCGTGGGATAGAAGAGCGCAATGGAATGGTCCCTCCTGGAGAGGAGGGATGCCCGACCTCTGGGGAGCTATTAATCAAACAATAATTATTCAAATTGCATGATGAATAGCAACAGGACGGGGGGATAAGTGGATGGAGCGGCAGAGAGACTGCAGAGGCAAAGATGGATCTATGAAGGGAGCGGCAGGCGAGGCGATCCAAATTAGAAAAGGTTTGAAACCTGTAGACTTCTCAGCCCCAGGCTTCAGAACAACGCTGCCAGCAGATACAGCGGGACCATGAAACTTATCAAGAACGATCCAATGACTACCAGAGCTGCGATTCCATTTCCTCCCATTACATCACCTTTTAAGCTTAAATCTGGCCTTCTCTAGCGCAGAGGTTGTATTAATTACTATCGGACAGCTATCCAGCTTCTGCACTTCTGAAAAGCCAATACATTTAACTATCTTGGGGCCGAGTAAATTTTGTGCGATCTATCCAGAAGACGGGAACGAAAGGTACGGGGGGTAAGCTGGACAGAAGCCGGACGACTGGCGCCAGGTACATGCTGCTCAGGCCGGCCGGCTATCCGTTGAAGAGCATGTTCCAGGAGCACCCTGCCGTGTCAGACCCTCGCCTGTTCGAGCGATACGCCAGAGAGCAATGGTACGGTGAGGTTGTAAAGCCCGGATGCTACCTTTTTGACAGAAGGCTTTACCCCGACTTTGCATTTAAAGTGGTTCGCGTATACCCCAGGGTATCGGTTGTGGGCTCGGAGACCAACATCGTGGTCGAGCAAAAAGTGGAGAAGACAAAGGCAGTGAACGATGTACGCTTCGACCAGGTCGTAGGCCAGAATATGGCCAAGCGCAAGGTCAAGGTGATCGAGAGGTTCCTGCAAGATCCGGACAAATTCGGCAAGTGGGCCCCCAGGAACGTCCTGTTTTACGGCGCTTCCGGAACGGGGAAGACCCTGATAGCCCGGGCCCTGTCCACTGAGGCCAAAGTGCCCATGCTTCCCATCAAGGCCACCTCCCTGATCGGGGAGTTCGTGGGCGAAGGCTCCAGGCAGATCCACAGCCTCTACGAGAGGGCGGAGCAGGAAGCACCCTGCATCATATTCATAGACGAGCTGGACGCCATCGCCCTGGATAGAAGGTATCAGGAGCTGCGAGGCGACGTCTCCGAGGTGGTCAATGCCCTGCTGACGGAGATGGACGGCCTGCACATGAGAAGCGGAGTATGCACCATCGCCGCCACCAATAAGATAGAGTTCCTGGACAGCTCCATCCGGTCACGGTTTGAGGAGGAGATCGAGTTCAAGCTCCCCAACCAGGAGGAGAGGCTGGCCCTGCTGGAGCTGAATGTCAAGACCATGCCCGTGCCCGTGGAGACGGTCGACCTGAAGAAGGTGGCTGCCATCACTGAAGGTTTCTCCGGCAGAGACCTGGTGGAGAAGGTGCTGAAGGTAGCCCGTCACCAGGCCATCATGGACGAATGCAGCATCACCCAGGCCATGCTGGAGGACTCGGTAAAAAGGGTGAAGAAGGACGTCAAAGAGCCGCCAGGGGAGATGTTCACCTAAAGATTCAGGTTGGCGCTGGCAAGAGCCCTGCCCCGGACTTGTGGGACTTTGAGGGAGAGGTCATGTGGCAAGAGATCTTGAATAAGTTCAGGCGATTCCCCGCCCAGGAGAAGGTGATCAGGCTAGTCTTGGCCCGGGGATTTCAGATAAACGAGCGCGGCAGGGTGGCATCCGGAGATATCGAGATTCCCCACGCCCAGATAGCCAGAGAGCTGGACGTGGACCGCAGAGTGGTGGACACCACGGCGGCGGCCATCAGGGAGGACGAGGTGCTGTGGAAGATCTTCAAGAATGTAAGGTCCATGCCCTTCCTGGGAGAGGTGGCCCCGGCCATCGGCCTGGGTGTGATTGAGATCACTCCGGTGGACGCCAGACAGACCGGCCTGCTCGGAAACGTGGCCATCGCCGTGGCCAAATACGGCCTCAGCATCCGTCAGGCCGTCTCCGATGACCCCTTCTTCGCTGAGAATCCCAAGCTGACCATTATCACCGAGAGCAAGATTCCCGGCGACCTGGTGAGGATGCTGATGGAGATAGACGGCGTGAAGAGGGTGACCGTCTACTAAAAAATGGATCCGGGCTGGTGATTGGACCCCGGACTGCACGATTTTTTGCCCTGGCTGTAACCGGATTTTAATCCACAAAGCCCCCTGAGGCCAAAATAGCGCCTCAATCTCAATCATCCTGGATAAGCCCGATCTTTGGGATTCGTTAGATTCAAATGCCCGGGGGGGGCGATTATGGCCGGTGGCCGGATAGCTTTTTCAGGCTGTGTCCAGGCTTGCTCTTTTCAGAGAGCTCGAATCCCATGGCGGTGACCACCTCCAGGGACAGGCCATGGCCGTGGATCATGATCTCGGCCAGGTCCTCCGGCTCATCGATATCACAGCCGACCAGATAAGAGTAGTAGTAACCGATGTGAAGGCCCAGGGAGCGGGCCAGATCCCGGTGCTTGGGAAAGCTCAGGCCCTGGTAGCAGGTCCTGAACCGGGGGTCCCGGATCAGCATCATGTTGGTGCCCCCGCCCCGCCCCGGTGAGAGCACCACATCGCCGCTTACTCTCGTGATCGTCCGCACATCCTCCTCGGAGATGAGAGCCAGGTCGGCCATCACTATCAACAGGTCCTCCGGCCAGCCTGAGCGCCCCTGCTCCTCGATCAGATGGTTCAGGGCATCGTTCAGAGGCAGCTCGCTCTCCCTGACCTCTGGCACGGGAATGTCCAGGGGGGCCTCCCCGTCCCGGTCGGCCCAAAAGCCGGGCCTGGATATGATGGTGACTCTCCCCAGGCCGGAGACGGCCATCAGCACGTCTGCCAGCATGGATAAGGCCAGCAGCCTTCGCTCCTTCGGAGACAAAATGGGACAAAGCCTGCTCTTGGACCCCTGGTACTTGAACGGGACAACTATGCGAATGGGCCGATCCACGAATTCGAGGCTGACCTGGCCAAAGATAAATGTGTTGGCCAAAGAGGGTTGGACAAAAACGGTTGGCCAAAGAGCATTGGCCAAATGGTGTCGGCTAAATAGTGTCGGCCAAATCGCGTGGCCAGAGAGCGTTTGGCAAACCCGTCGGCCAAAGGCTGCCTGAACTCAGGACCGCAGACGGCGGCGGATCACGTCCTCATCCACCGGCCTAAAAAGGGTATCCCCAGAGCGGGGGTAGTCCAGCCCCCTGATCACCACGGCCGGAGTGCCTCCCCCGGCCTCGCCCATCATCAGGTTGGCCATTCCGGCGATCTCGTCCACGATGGCCTCCAGGGTGATCTCCAGGGGCCGGCCGCTCAGGTCCTGCTGGCCCCGCCAGTCCTTCAGCGGCGCTATTCCGGACCAGCCGATGGCCACCCCGCCCACGCCCCGCCGGAACGGACGGCCGCAGGTGTCGGTGATTATCACCGCACAGTCCCTGGAGAGCCCCCGGCGGATCCTCTCGGCGCTGGCGGAGGGGTCCCGGGGGAGCAGAAGTATCCTTCCCTGGTCCACATTGGACTGGTCTATGCCGGCGTTGACGCAGATGTGTCCAAAGCTGGTGACCACCAGGAGAAAGGGAGAATCCAGCAGGATTTCCCGGGACTCATCCATCACCGCCTGCACGAAGCGGGGGTCCTTGCCCAGGGGCTCTGCGATCTCCATAGCCCTGGAGGAAGGCGCAAAATCGTCCAGGAAGAAGGCTCTGCCCTCGGCCTTGGCCACGATGGTGCTGGCCAGGCAGACGACATCGCCATCCATCAAATCGACCCGGGATTCAATCATCGAAGCCAGGTCGTCGCCTTCCCTTATCCGGGGAAGGCCTCGAACCAGATAAATGCCGACCGATTCCTGGCCGTTCATGAGGCTCCTGTCAGAGCAGTCTCTCTATTTCAGGGTCGCTCTCCCTTGGTGTATATATGATAGAGCCGGGCCTGGACCAGGATGTCCAGGAGATATGAGTAGGTCTCGGCAACTATTGTCAGCCCCTCTTCGGAGCTTCCCCAGGGAAGAGCGTGGTAGCTGTCGGCAAATGGTTTCCAGTACTCGGAAGGAGTGAAGACCATTCTGTATTTATTCTCAGTAGTGAAGTCGAGGCGAACTTCCATTCAGGCCTTCCCCTTTCGCTCCACTAACTCGGCAAAGGCTAAGGTGCCGTTTATCTTCTTCACTTTGGCCCTCACCACTTCACCCTTTACCGTTCCCGGTATGAAGATCAGGAACTTGTCCACCTTGGCTATGCCGTCGCCCCGGTTTCCTACTGACTCTATCCTGAGCTCGTAGGTCTCCCCTTCCTCTATCAGGTCTTTCTGAACAGCGGCCTTGGCCTTTCTCTTCTTCACCGGCCTGTGAGCGCCGCAGGCGTCGCACTTGAGCATCAAAACCCGGTCGCTCTTGATCAGATGAGTGTCGGGAAGTTTGCACTCTGAGCAGACCACGTACTCATCGAAGTACGACTCGATCTGCCGGGCAATGGCTTCCTCGGAGAACCTTCCCTGAAATACTCCCCGGTGCCCCTCGATCTTCCCTGCCGTCCCCATCTCCTGCAAGAGGAACTTCATCAGGTGGTCAGGATCGCGGTCCAATATGTCAGCTATCCCGGCGAAATTATCCAGAACCGTAGTCTTGCCCTCATAGAACACCTTGGGAGAGGGTATTACAAACCGCTCCTTGGCGTTCCTGGTGGCAGGCATCCGTTTTAGGGCCCGGTCGAGGCCTTCCATGTAGTCTTCCAAGCTGGTCACCAATCGATTTAGGACTCCACCACTATTTGAATGGGGGTGGGCAGCTTATGTCCAGCCCTCTTCATAGCGATCTTTGCCAAATTTAAATGTTCGGGGAGGACTTCCAGGGTGAAGATTTTCTGACCGGGGTGTACCTGAGCAGCTGTGCCTACAGCCTTTCCGAATGCCCGGCGCATACCGCTGGAAACTCGGTCTGCCCCAGCCCCAGTCGCCTGCTTGTTCTCTCTGATGACGTGATGGGGATAGGTTCTGAGCTTGAGGTGGTAGTTGGTACGACCTACCTTGTTCATCAAATAACGATTTGCAGCAACCCTGGCTGCCTCCAGAGCCGTGTGCCTGATCTGGCAGGGCTCCTTCACTACTAAAGACATCTTGACGGGAAACTCATCGGTCAGGTTCCCCATGTCATAGGAAACTACCTTGCTTCCCGGAACGCCGCCCATATATCGCCTGCGAGTGTAAGGGCGCTCGATCCTCCGATACATACTTGCTGGTTTACGAGCCAAATGATACTCCTCCAGATAATCTTGATCCCCGCTTGCTTAGCTGATCTAGTTTATAAGACTTGGGATGCTATACAGTGGCCGGGGTAGAGTCCGATATCTCTCCGGCCATCGAACGGCTCATGACCTCCAGGGCCTCTTCCCTGCCCGACGTGTTGCCCAGGGCCCACATCATCTTCACCAGGGCCACCTCGGGAAGCATGTCCCTGCCCTCCACCGCTCCGGCGGCCAGCATGTACCGCCCGGTATCATAAACCCGGTCACAGATGCGGCCCCGCAGGCACTGGGAGGTCACCACCACCGGAATGCCGGCGTCTGCCGCCCGCTTGATGGAAGGTATCCATTCGGAGGAGACATGGCCCAGGCCCGTGCCTTCCAGGACTATGCCCCGGTAACCGGCGTCCACGTAGTAATCCAGAATGGCTGACGACGCCCCGGGGACGTACTTCACCAGGGCGCATCTGGGCTCCAGGCGGTCGGAAAGCTCCAGATCCGTCTGGCCCCGCCTCCTGTAGCTGCCGAAGGTCTGGATCTTTCGGGACAGGTAATCCACCCGGCCGATGGGCTGCCGGTTGACAGACTGGAAGGCGTCCCGACGGGAGGTGTGCATCTTGCGCACTCTGGTCCCCCGGTGGATGGAGCAATAATCGTCGCTGGTGCCGGCGTGCATGACCAGGCTCACCTCGGCGATGTCGCTAACCGCAACAGTTGCCGCGCAAATCGCGTTCATGGCGGCATCGCTGCTGGGGCGGTCGGAGCTTCGCTGCGAGCCCACCATCACGATTGGAACCGGGGTCCTGATCATAAAAGATAGTGCAGCAGCGGTGTAGGTCATGGTATCGGTGCCGTGGGTGACGATGACCCCCTGGGAGCCGGATCGGATCTCGGCGGCCACTGCCCGGGCCAGCTCTATCCAGTACTCGGCCCGCATGTTCTCGCTGAGGATGGTGTAGATCACCCTGGCGTTGTAGCTGGCGATCTCCTCCAGCTCCGGGATGGCGGAGATGATCTCCCCGGCTGAGAACTGGCTGGTGACTGCGCCGGTCCGGTAGTCCACCTTGCTGGCGATGGTCCCGCCGGTGGATAGTATCGAGACCTGGGGAAGGCCCTCGCGCTTATGCAGAGCCTTTTGCGGGAGGGAGACCGACTGCCCTTTCTCCAGGAGCTCTATTTTGTCTGCCCGCAGGCCGACGTTGTAGCCGTTCTTCAGCTTGATCACCGTATTATCGCTGCGAGAGGGCATGAGTATGCCTTCGTAGGAGGTCTTGCCGCAAAGAACTGATATCTTGTCCCCCAGGTCCATGGATTCCACCTTTTATTCTCTCTATTTTGCAGGCCCATATAAGATCTTCCAGTGGAATGTTTAATACTATGCCTGCAAGCCAGTCTCCGGAGCAGAGGTTTTGGGCCAGAGGATCAATCTAAACGAGATGAAAGGCCCTCCTTTCGGGCCCGGGGATTTCGAGACTCTGGATCTGGAAGCGGGACTGTAAGGGAAGAAGATGAAGAGGAGAAGACAAAGAGGAGAGAACGAGGAGGAGCATTTGACATGATGTATTTCGTCACCGGAAACAAAGGAAAGTTCGCAGAGGCGCAGGCCATATTTGGCGATCTGGTTCAAAAGAACATAGGCTACATCGAGATTCAGGCCGACAGCCTGGAGGAGGTGGCCTCCTACGGGATGAAGGAGGTGACGGCCAGGCTGGACGGCCCGGTGATGATAGAGGATGCCGGGCTGTTCATAGATGCCCTGAAAGGTTTTCCCGGGGTCTACTCCGCCTACGTCTTCGACACCATCGGCAACCAGGGGATTTTGCGGCTGATGGAGGGCGTATCCAACCGGGGCGCATCGTTTCGCTCCGTGGTGGGCTACGCCGAGCCGGAAATGGAGCCCCGGCTTTTCCGGGGAGAGTTGAAGGGCCGGATAAACTTCGAGCCCCGGGGCCAGGGAGGATTTGGCTACGACCCCATATTCGATGTGGACGGGAAGACCGTGGCCGAGATGAGCATCCCGGAGAAAAATAAGATATCCCACCGGGCGGGGTCCATGCACGCCCTGAAGGAGTGGCTGGACAGCCGCTAGATGCGGGATTTAGGGCGGCTGATCAGCACTTTTTGGACTGGACGGCGCACTTGGGAAGCATGCGGCTGTCGATGACCTTTATGCGGGGAGCCTGCACGCCGGATATGTAGACCCGGCGTTCTCCCACCTGGACGAAAGAGTCGGTGGGCTTGGGGGGGCTCAGCTGAACGGAGAACATGAGGGGGCCTTCACAGGTGGTGGCTATGCGGCGGTCTGTCGACTTTGACCGGATGTACTCTTCCATCTCCGGCTCTATCTTCAGTGTTATCTGCTTCATGGACAAAAATATGAAAGAGGGCTCCAGGTAGAAAAAGTGTTCCACCCTGCAGGGGAGGATTCCCCCATGGGACTTTCAGGAACGCCTGCCATCGGCCATGGCAGGTCCCTTCGGGATGCTGGCAGAAAAGCTCTGAGAAGGCAGGACAAGGGAATGAGGAATAGACGAGGCCCAGGACCGCCTTATGGCAGATGGTGTACCTTTTATATGGTGCCGATCACCCCCTGCTGATGAAGCGAAGACAGGCCAGGGATGCCCGGGACCTGGCCAGACAGAGGATAGAGCGGCTATTCGAGCTGGCCGAGGAGGAGCAC
>JAAEEW010000230.1 GCA_013415595.1 Methanosarcinales archaeon
CACCAGTCGAATTCGCATCCCAGGTCCCGATCGCCAGCCTGGCCCTGCAAGACGATCTGGTAGATGCTGTCGAATATCTCCTCGTATCCCGAATAGAGGGCGTATTCCTCATCCCGGGGAGAGATCAGCTCCAGCTTTCCGCTGACTGGCGCCGTGAAGTTCGTGGCGTCCAGGTAGTAGGGCCCGCCGGGCAGGTCCACGGCCACCCAGGCGTGGCCCTTTCCCGGGGCGGTGAAGTTTCCGGAGACGGCAATCCTGCACTGGACGCCGCTACGCTCCAGGAAGTACTCCATCAGGGCGGCCGTCTCGCTG
This sequence comes from Methanosarcinales archaeon, assembly GCA_013415595.1. Lineage (GTDB taxonomy): Archaea > Halobacteriota > Methanosarcinia > Methanotrichales > Methanotrichaceae > JAAEEW01. The sequence goes on from JAAEEW010000230.1 coordinate 313, forward strand.
CAGTCAAAGGCGTCTTTTCTGTACTCCGGCAGGTAAAAGCCGCTCAGATGGCTGGCCAGATAGGTGCGGTTGTCGACCACGTCCAGCCGCAGATCGAGTTGCTCCTCCACCTCGTAGTACCTCTTCATGAACTGATAGGAGTTGTTGATCTCCGGGACGGCGGATATCCGGGCAAATCCGGTGCCATCAGGAGCAAGCAAGCCAATGGGCTCGTTGACGGTCATATAAATCCGCATGCAGAAGCCTTCTACGGACACCATTGGCAGCTCTTCCTCCGGCACGGACTCCAGGGCCAGGGCTTTCTCGTTGCAGTCCAGGGCCTCCTCTTCCCGGGATAGCCCCTCCAGGGCTCTGGCCTTCCCTCTCCAGGCCGGGGCGAAGAGGGGATTTTGGGCCAGGGCCTGGTCGTAGCAGCTCAACGCCTCCTCGAGCTCTCCCAGACGATAGCGGACCTGTCCCATTTCGTACCAGAGGATCACGTCGTGAGGAGCGTACTGGAGGGTGAGATTGAGGGCGGTGATGAGCTCCTGCTCGGCCTCCTCTGCCTGGGCCTGCCTTCCCAGCAAGCGAAGGGCCCGGGCCTTCCCCGCCAGGGCCTCCAGGGGGAACGGATTGCTGGAGATGGCCCGGTCGTAGCAGTCTATGGCCTCCTCCAGCCGGCCGCCGGCCACAAGGGCATGGCCCATCTCCTCCCAGGCATCTGAAAATCCGCCGTCCAGCTCCACAGCCCTCTCAAAGCATTCGATGGCCTCTTCTCGCTTTCCGGTGGCGTTGAGGACCACGCCCTTCCTGGTCCAGGGGAAGGGGCTGCCAGGGGTCAGGGCGATGGCCTGATCACAGCAGTCCAGGGCTTTTGTATAGAGGCCCAGGTGGAACAGGGCCACGCTCTGATAGCTCAGAGCCTCTGACCGGAAGGCTGAGGCCTGCTCTATGTCCCAGGCGCTCAGGTTGATGCTCAAAGACTGGTTGAAGCAGTCGACGGCCTCCCGGTACCTGCCCAGGTGGAGCTGGATGCTTCCAAGGTTGTACCAGGCGCAGGGGTAACGGGGATTGATGTTTATGGTCCGGGAGAAGCTCTCCACCGCCCCCTCATAATCGAATAGGGCGGCCTGGGCCAGGCCTCTGCCGTTCCAGGCGTGGGCGTAATATCGATTCACCTCCAGGGCCTGATTGTAGCATTCCACCGCCTCCGCCAGGCGGCCGCTCTCTTGCAACAGGGCCCCCTTTCCAGTCCGGGCCTCTGCATCCCGGGGCTGCAGCTCGATGATGCGGTCGTAGCACTGGATGGACCGGTTCAGCTGTCCGAGCAGGGCCAGGGCCAGGGCTTTGTCGTACCAGGCCATGACGTTTTCAGGATCGTATCCCAGTGCCAGGTCGTAGAAGTCCACAGCCTCCTGATGCCTGCCCTGATGCTCCAGCATCACCCCCCGGTCCAGGAGTTTGCAGGCGGCCGAGGAGTTGCCCCGGCTGAAGCTCTCTGCCGATTCCTCAGGCCGGCCGAGGATCTCCAGCACCTCGCCCCTCCCACGCCAGGCCTGGACGTAGAGCGGGTTTATCTGCAGGGCCCAATCGTAGCTCTTCAGGGCCTGCTCAAGATTCCCCATCTCAAACTCCGCCTGGCCTCTGCAGAATGCGGCCACGGCGTCCAGAGGGTCTATGGCCAGGATCTGTTCGCAGCTCTCCACGGCCCGGCCAGAGTCCCGGGACTGCATGGAGAGCCAGGCTTTGGAGAGCCAGTAGCGGGAGGAGAGATCGCCCTCTTCCCGGCTCCCGGGGCCCACATACTCCCACCTCACGGCCACCACGTCGTCATATCCTTCCATGAACTCTGCGTACCTCCCGGGGAGGTCCAGCTTTGAGGGAGATGATAGCGACAGGTTCCGATAGGCCCTCTCCAGGCAGTCCATGGCCTCCCGGTCCCGGTCCAGCCGGCGGAGGGCTTCCGCCCTGTTGATCAGGGCCGGGAGGTAGTAGGGGTGGGACTCCAGGGCCCGGTCCAGGCTGACCAGAGCCTCGTCCTGCCGGTCCAGGCGGAGGAGAGAGAGGCCCCGGTTGTTCAGGAGCCAGGGGTTGTCCGGCTCAATTTCCAGGCCATGGTCGTAGGACTGCAGGGCCTCCTCCGGCCGGCCGAGATATAGCAGGGCGGTGCCCATGCCATTATGGGCCATGGCCGAGGATGGGTCGATTCTGGCTGCCTGCTCGAAGCTGTCGAGGGCCTGGCCATAATTCTTTAAAAATAAATATGCTTTGCCCCTGTTGACGGCCGCCTTGACAAAGCCGGGATTTATGAGCAGGGCCTGGTCGAAGGACTGCAGGGCCTCGTCCGTCCTCCCCAGGCTCATCAGTTCCAGGCCCCGGTTGTTCCAGGACTGGTGGTCCCGGGGATGGAGGTCGATGGCCTTATCATAGCATTGAAGGGCCTCCTCGTGCATTCCCGTCTCCTGCACCAGGGTGCCGTTGAGGCGCCAGATGTAATCGTAATCCAGGGAGCCGCTGGACTGGAAGGTGAAGTGGGTGTGGGGCATCATGCTGGAGCGGGCCTTTCCCTTGTTGTGCCAGGCCTCCCAGTAGTCCGGCTTTATGGCCAGGCTCTGATTGAAGGAGTCCAGAGCCTCAGCGTGTCTGCATAGCTCGCTCAACGCGGCCCCCCGGCTGTTCCAGGCTATGGCATAGCGAGGGTCTATCTGCACTGACCGGTTGTAGGAATCCAGGGCGAGCTGGTGCTGTCCCAGGGAGAAGTGGGCGTTACCCTTGACGTAGTGGGCCCTGGCATAATGGGGATCTATCTCCACGGCCCGGTCCAGGCTGGCAATAGCCCCGCTGTAGTTGCCGGCGTTGTACAGGGCCTGTCCCCGGTTGAACCAGGCCCTGGAGTCGGTCTCATTCAGGCTGATGGCCTTATCAAAACAATAGACGGACTCCCCGTACCTGCCCATCTGCCCCAGGGCAATGCCCTTATTTATCCAGGCCCCGGTGCAGCCGGGATCGAGGGCTATGGCCTGATCAAAGCAGCGAACCGCCTCCTCCAGATCCCCGGCTCTGGCGCCCTCCAGCCCTTTCTTCGTCCAGCTCTCAGCCGGGAATTCAGAGCCGACTGCGGCGCCGGCGATGAGAATTGCCGCCAGGGAGGCGATCAGAAGCGATCTATGTATGAGAAGAAGAGAATTGATCATCATGATCCTGATCATGATTCCGGTCACGAGCTGCCCTTCGACGATGTAAATCCCGCCTGACGAGCCGACACAATGTTAACACTCAATAATTACATTCGTTTATTTAGATGTTTCTTCAGATGTGTCTTCCCCCACTCCCGAACGCCTCTGGCCCTCACAGCAGGCTCCGTCACCAGGGACCAGGGACCAGGGACCGGGGGCTGGCCCGGGCACGGGCACGGGCAACCGACTTAAATAGGAATCGACAATAGCTCAGGAAGGTTTGAGAACAGAGAGGGAGCGCTGAGCAGGATGGAAAAAATAAAAATCGCAATCATTGGATACGGAAATATCGGAAAG
>JAAEEW010000231.1 GCA_013415595.1 Methanosarcinales archaeon
ACACGAAGGTCAGGTCCAGCCTCTGGCGGGGGAACTCGGCGAAGTCGTCCTGCACGAAGGCCCTGGTGATCTGTCTGGCCCGGTCCGGCCTGAAGTTGAAGAATATCACCGAATCTCCGTCCCTGATCAGGCCGTCCCGGTCCACCACCGTGGGCTTGATGAACTCGTCGTTCTCCCCCCGCTCGTATCCGGCCCGGACCGCCTGCTCGGCTGTGGGGGCGGAGAAACCCTGTCCCTGCACCAGCGCCCGGTAGGCCATCTCCGTCCTCTCCCACCGCCGGTCCCGGTCCATGGTGTAGTAGCGGCCGGAGACGGTGGACACCCTGCCCAGGCCCAGGGATCTCATCATCTCTTCCAGCTCGGCGAAGTAGGACAGGGCGCTCCTGGGGGGCACGTCCCTCCCGTCCAGGACGGCGTGGATGTAGACCCGGGGGACCTCCCTCTGCCGGGCCATCTCCAGCAGGGCGTAGAGGTGGGTGTTGTGGCTGTGCACCCCTCCGTCGGAGAGCAGCCCCAGGAGGTGCAGCGATCCTTCTGTCCTGGCCCGGGACATGGCTTTGGCCAGCACCTGGTTGTCCTTCAGCCGGTCCTCCTCGATGGCCAGGCTGATCCTGGTGTAGTCCTGGTAGACGATCCTCCCCGCGCCCAGGTTGAGGTGGCCCACCTCGGAGTTGCCCATCTGGCCCCGGGGAAGCCCCACGTCCCTTCCCGAGGCTCCTAAGGTGGTGTGTGGATAATTGGAGAAGAGTCTATCCAGGTTGGGCTTGACCGCCCCGGCGATGGCGTTTCCGTCCACCTGGTCGCTGAGGCCAAAGCCGTCCATTATCACCAGAACTACAGGTCTCATGACTCCATGCTCCTCAGGAGCTGAAGATAATCCTTGTCCTTGAGCCCTCGCCGGCGGCCACTGCCTGCTCCCTGGCCTTTATTCTCTGGCCTCTTTTTCAATCCCTGGCCTTGAATCCGTGCTCTCCGAGGAGGGGGACGAAGATCACGCCCATCCGCCTCTCCTCGTGGTAGCCGTTCACCCGCACCACCAGCATCAGCTCCTGCAGCGCGGACCCCACGGGAATGACCAGCTTTCCTCCCGGCTTCAACTGCTCTTTCAGGGGCGGGGGAATCTCCGGCGCCGAGGCGGCCACGCTGATCCGGTCGTAAGGAGCGTGCTCTGCCAGCCCCCGGCTTCCGTCTCCCAGGACCACGGTGATATTGGCCGCCCCTACCTTCTGCAGGTTCTTCCTGGCCTGCTCTGCCAGCTCCGGGATTCTCTCGATGGTGTAGACGTGGCCGGAAGGTCCCACCAGCTCCGCCATCACCGCTGCGTGGTATCCCTGGCCGGTCCCCACCTCCAGGACGGTCATTCCCTCGCGAAGGTCCAGGATCTCACACATTATGGCCACCATGTGGGGCGCGGATATGGTCTGCCCGCAACCGATGGGAAGGGGCCGGTCCTCGTAGGCCACAGCCCGGAGCTCTTCGGGAACGAAGCATTCCCGGGGGACCCTGCTCATGGCCTGGATGACCCGCGGGTCTATCCGGCCCTCCATTCCTGCCAGAAGACTATCTTTCTTCACGCTCTTATCCTCACATTCTCCGGCCCCATATTCTGACGATATCCTTGGCCTCTGCCGAATCGGTGAAGCTTCCCTCGCGAAGCTTTATGTTCTTGATGAGATAGCGGGTCCCCTCTATCTGCTCCACGTCCCCCACCCGGAAGGTCCGGGTTCCGACCACGGAGACGTTGAAGGATCTGGTCTTGCCTCCCCGCTGGACCGCCACCTTCACCACCACCTGGTCCACCGCCCTGGCCCAGGCGGTCCTGACGTCCCCGGCAAGGGCCTTTCGCTCCCGCTTATCGGTCTCCAGAGATGTCAGCTCCGCCAGGACCACGTCGTCAACCCCGTCGTCTACCAGCATCTCCTGACCCACCACCAGCTCGTCTTCCGCGGGGATGGTGACCTGATAGGACCTGGAAGTCCCTCCTCGGCTGACGATCACCTTGACGGTGGTCAGCCTGGTTCTCTCTCTCCTGACCGGATGCACGGTGCCGCATTCCTCACACTTCACCAGATCCTCTCGGGCGGACTTTATCACCGAGTGGGGGGTCTGGTCGTCGCAGGAGGGGCAAAAGATCTCAAGGTCACTCATGAGGATTAGTTATGGTAGAAGGTACTAAAATATGACTGGTCCTTTTGAGGCCGGCCTTTTCCCGGATCCAGAGGGGCCGACGCTACAACTGCTGCAGGGGACGGGCGTTGCCTGCGCGGCCCTACCCGCCGCCTGCACCTGCGCCCTGGCACCCGGGTACCGGCGGGCGAAGGATTTTAGATCATCCGATCCCATCCACGGGGAGACAGGCCGGGAGGCCGACGTTTGAATGTCAGGCGTCATCCCTGTCAATCTCTCCCGGCGAAGCTCTCGCGGCCCGGGCTTACTTTGGCGACCTGAATATATGAGTATTCAGATATAATCTATTGCTAATATGATAATTAAAATCTTTTTTCTGTTGGTTTCTTTGTTTTAGAACTTTAGGATATAATTTAAGATTTTAAAAAATTAGATCTCAACAAATCGCAATCGATCTCCTCCGGCTTGCCAAAGAATAATTGGCCTGCTATAGCCTCTTCAGTGGTCATCTGGGGTGCCATCTAAAATCTTTATTATTTATTTATTATATTATAATACTATTATCATATGATATTTGCGCATCTCGACCCGGGTCAATTAAAAAATTTTACTAACTATTTTAATTATATAATCAAAAATTCGACGGAAAACTATAAATTCTTATTGCTAAAGTAAATTGATTTGTGGATGCAATGGATTCCCTGAAGGAGGTCAGCCCGGAAAAGCTGGGATCTTCGTTGAGCCGGTTTCGGCACACCTTGCAGTCGGCACACCGCAGCTCCATCGACGTCAAGAACAGCTACGACTTCTACGTCCTGGCATTCAAGGAGTTCACCAAGGAAAACTTCTCGGACGCCTTTCTCTACTACGACCGGGCCGATTACGAGCTGACCAGCGCAGTAAACGAGGCCAAACACAATCTGAGGGGCCTTCGAATCCACAGCTCCCGCACCATATCCTTCTTCTTCAAGCTCTACGGGCTTTACGCCGTCATCTACGGCGTCATTGCCGCATCCATCTTCGCCACTTTGATTTATCGCGTATCCGACGTGCGTCTCCTGGACGTTCCCCTGTGGAGCTCGCTATTCGCAGGCCTTGGCTCCTCTGCCCAGATCCTCACCGGAGTGGTGGACGACCTGCGCAAGCAAGGCATCGTCACCCGCTACAAGCGCATCTGGTACACTGCTCTTCCCTTCTTAAGCCTCATCTTCGGCTATATGGCCTATCTGCTTTTCAGCAGCGGCCTGGTGGCCTTCAACCTGGGGTCGGACGAGAGGATATTCTCCACCATGTTCGTCTGCTTCCTCACCGGCTTTCTGACCAACTGGATAATCGACCAGCTCTCCAAGCTGTCCAAGAACATGTGAGGCTGTCCGGGCCCGGCAGAGCCGGAGAGCCAGGGGTCCATCAAAACCGCACACCAGCTTTGCTTCGTGCCGGCTTGAGTGCTGACCGGCTAACTGCCGACCATTCCAATCGCAGAATAGCTTAACAGCCGACCATCTCAATCGCAGAACAGCTAGAGCTTCAGGCTGAATTGCTAAGCGGATCGTCTTCATCATCGAAGTCCAGGGTATAACTGGCGGCCTTTTCTCCACCAACCTCCCCACCCGTCCTCCCTCCGGAGGGCGGGGGAGTGCGGGGCCGCCTGGATACGCTATCCAGACGGGCCCGGGGAGCCCTGGGGCCTCTTCAGGATACCACGTACCTGGCCCGCTCCGTGGTGAAGTCCCTGGGCCTCATGCTCCCTGTGGACCACACCTCATCCAGCCGATCGATCTCCTGGCCCCCGCTGGTCAGGATCAGGTCGTCCAGGATGAGCCGGGACTCCTCTCCCATGATCATGAACTTGGCAGGACTGAATTGCAGGACCACGGTATGGTTGCCTGGCTCCAGGGCCACCTCCTGACTATCCCGGTCCAGCTCCACTCCGTCCTCGTTCTTCAGCGTACCCTCCACGACGTACTCGCCGCTCCTGGACACACCCACTCCCACGGCCACGGCTATGCCTCTCAGCTTCTCTCCCTGCTTCAGGGACTGACTCTGGTTTGTGAAGCTGCCGTTGAAGTAAGCCGCCGGCGGCTGGAAGCTCTCCGGGGTGCGGTCGATGCTCATGCTGTCCCGGTGTATGCCCATCAGCTCGTCCCGGTCGTTGTAGAGGAAAAGCTCCTCCAGCCTCAGGGGAGAACACCGCCCCTTCTTCCAGATCTCGCTTCCGTTGGCCTGCAGGGTGATGCCGTCCGTTCCTTCAATCTCGGAGACGGACTGCAGCCTCTGGATGACGTTTCCCGAGCAGTCGATGAGGGTCCCCTCCAGGCGGTAGGACCCGGGGATGGGGGCCTGCACGTCCACCCGGATGTTCAGCAGGTCGAAGTAGCCGTCGCCGTCCAGATCCTGGGCCACGGTCTCGTTCAGCCCTTCGATGGACGCCCCGGCCACGGTCAGGATCACCGGCAGCTCAAAGGTCTGGTTTCCCGATCTTATCTCCAGGTAGCCGGTCATCTCCTTGCTGGCCCCCTCCGGGGGAACGGCCAGCTCGACCTCCAGGTCGGCCTCCTCCCCGGACTCCAGAACCCGGGGACCGCTGGCGGAGATCCAGGGCCAGTCGTCCCATATGCTCTTGGCTACCGCCAGACGAAATCTCTGATCACGCCCCCGGGGAACCTCAAAGCCGTAGATGTTGACCTTCCAGGGCCCGGGATCCGGATTAATGACCTCCAGGCCCTCTATCACGTCGTAACCCTCGGACTTCCCGGCGAGCTCTCCTTCTGGATTGTAGAGGTGAAGGTCCAGGTCGCTGCTGCTCTCGTCCCAGGTCAGCTCAAGGGACAGCCGCCTGGTGTTGTCCGCCACATCCACCACCCTGGTCCAGTTGGAGCCGTTGACCACCGACCCCTCCAGCTTCTGGCTGGTGGTGTTCTCCAGGATGCCCCTGTAGACCACGTCTTCAAGGGGCGCTCCCTGGTTCACCGCCCTGAAGGTGGCCGTCCTGACCTCTCTTGGGAGCACCGATCCCACGTTCCACCTCTCGGGGCTGACCTCGAAGTAGGGCCGGTCCACCTGCAGCACGTACTTCTCCGGGGCGCTGATCTCCCGGGCGTGGACGGCCATCAGCCATCTCCCGGAGCTGGGGCTGGTCACCTGGTAGCTCTCGGAGAAATCGGTCTGCTCCCCGGCCAGGTACTCGCTGGTGGGGGAGAGTATGAACAGGTCCAGGTCGGAGCTGCCCTTCCAGGTTAGCCTGGCATCAAGCTCGCTGGTCCCCAGGGGCACGTCCAGGTAGTAGTAGTGCCACTGGTTCCTGTCCAGCATGTCGGCCTTGGTGCCGATCCCGTTGATGATCTCAAAGGGCCTGGCCACCTCCGCCGATACCGGGAGGGAGACGAGCTGTTCCTGGCCGTCGGAAATCTCGATTCTCCCCGAGTAGCTGCCGGGGGCGGTGTTGTTGGGCACGGTCAGGGTGGCCCCGAAGACCTTCTGGCCGTTGGCCTCCACGTTGTGGGGCAGAGGCTGCAGGGTGATCCAGTCTGCCAGCTCGCCCACGGCGCTGGTGGTCAGGTTGTTTCGTTCCCGGTTGGTGAAGAAGACGAACCTGGTGGTCCAGTCCTCGTCCCGGGGTGCCAGGGCGTAGAGCTTCTTCTGGGGGCGGTCGGCGCCGATGTCCAGCCCGGGGGAGATGGCCTTCCCGCCGCCGGGGAAGGCCCACCTTCCGGCCACCCACCGGTCGGGCATCACTCCGCAGATGTCCGGGCTTAAGAGCTGCAAAGAGCTGTAGGCATCGATCAGCCCGGCTCCCTGGTAGTACTCCTCGTACTCCTCGCCCAGGGTGTTGTTGATCTTCCGGGCTCCCCTGGTCATGGCCGCCTTGATTCCCGCCGGGGTCATGCTGGGGTCCTTTTGCAGCAGCAGCGCGGCCACTCCCGCCGCCACCGGGGTGGAGAGGGAGGTGCCCGACTCCCTGGCGTAATAGACGTCCAGGTAGTTGGGATCCGAGAGGCCCGGGGGCACGGTGGAGACCACGTCCACCCCAGGCGCCACCACCGTGGGCTTGGTCCGGCCGTCCCTGGTGGGTCCGGACCCGCTGAACTCAGCGATGTGATTCTCGCAATCCGAGGCTCCCAGGGTTATGACCCTGACCCCGTCTCCGGGAGAGTCGATACATCCGGCCAGAAGGCAGGCCATCAGGAAGAGGATGGCCAGGAGCTTCCGGTTATCCGTTATTCCCTGCAGCGACACAGACTACAGCTCCTGCATCCATGGCGTTGTCCGCGGCCATGGTCACCGGTGGATTGGTCTCTCCCAGGTTCAGGCCGGCCAGGCTGAGGCTCAGTATCTGGGCGTCGTTGTCCAGGGCCCACTCTATCCCGGCTATGATGTCCGATACCTGGCCGTTGCCGTCGCTGGCTATCACCCGTACGTTGAGAAACTGGGCTCCAGGGGCTATGCCCCGGTATTTCCCGCCGGACGCCGTTCCCGAGCCGGCGACAATTCCCGCCACCAGGGTCCCGTGGCCTAAAAGGTCGCTGGTGGTGTCCTCTTCCGTCACGAAGTTAACCTCGCCGGCCACCTTTCCCGCCAGGTCCGGGTGGTTCTTGTCAATTCCGGAATCGATGACGGCGACGGTTATCCCGCTGCCGTCCAGCCCTTCCTCCCACACCTGGGGGGCGCTAACCATTCTCGCCGGGCAGACCATCTCGGAGCTTCCCTCGCTCCTCACCGGCTTTGCCGCCTGAACCTGGCCGTCCAGGTAAATGCCCTCTACGGCCCCGTCTGCGGCCAGACGCCTGATGGTATCCGCATCGGCATGGCAGGCAGCCCCGTTGATTATGCGGTAGATGTGGTCCAGCTCCAGGCCGTCCACATCCGGCCGGCGTTCGTCCCTGAAGACCATGATCACCGGGATGTCGTCCATTCCCCGGTTCACCATCTCTTCCAGGTCAGGGTCCATGCCCATCTGACCCGAATGCGGATCTGCCTTCTCCAGAAGTCCCGGTGGCGTCGACAGGGCCACGGCCATAAGTATCAATCCTGCAAAAAGGATGGGGGTCCAAATTCTCATAAATCAACCATCCAGATCGGAAATGAGATCGCTGCCAGAGTTGGTAGATAATGCTAAATAAACCTGTGGTCCTTCTAACCTGGATGATTGGCGGGCTCATGGAAAACGTGCTCTGGATAAGCCTTTTGCTCTTGCTTGGCTACACCCTCTCCGGACGGGAGCGGCTGGCTGGAGCCGGCTGGGTCATGTTCGGGTTTTACTGGCTATCCACGCCGGAGTACTACCTCCACATCCAGGATTACTTCAACGTAGCCCTGACCCTCCTGGCCGCTGCCTTTTCCTTC
>JAAEEW010000232.1 GCA_013415595.1 Methanosarcinales archaeon
AGGCCATCCAGGCCTATGACCGGGCCTATCCGTCTGGATCCTGAACATGCAGTTGCCTGGAATAACAGAGGGCTGGCACTTGCTTCCCAGGGCAGGTACGACGAGGCCATCCAGGCTTACGACGAGGCTCTCCGGCTGGATCCGGAGTTGGCTCAGGCCATGGCTGCCAAAAGCCTGGTCATTGGCGAAAAGATGTAAACCAGGGGGAATCCCGGGTCTTCCCTGGCCTGGACAAACGAAGATGCATCTTTTGGCTTCAGGGCTCGAAAATGTAAAGCTCTGGAGAGGCCCCGGTTTGCCTGGATTTAAGCCGATTCGACGCCAGATGGAGTGCATGATCTCCAGGCTCCACTCAACCCAGATCGTCCTTGGTGAAGCTCCACTCACCCTCCACGTGCACCTCAGACGGCAGCCCGCCATACCTGGCTTTCAGGATCAGATCTCCCAGCTCCTCTCTCATCACCCTGGCGATTCCGATGATGGAGGTGGTGGGCCTGGGGTTCACGTCCACCACCCGGGGCCGGTCCCCCAGGATCAGATCTATGCCGGCATAGCCCTGCAGTCCCAGAACCTCTGCCGCCTGCTCTGCCACGCTCCAGATCTCCGCCGCCCGGGGGGTGTGATAGGGCACCTGCCCTCCCCGGTACTCGAAGCTCTTCTGATCGATTAGCTGCCGGTTAATGGTCAGGGGCAAGAACCGGTCCTCGCCAGCAACAAAACTGGCGCTCAGGCTGGACCCCCTGATGTGGCGGGTGGCGATGTACCCCTGGTCGGTCCGGGGGCTGGAGGATACCCGCATATTCTGAGATCCACAGCCGTAGCGGGGCTTGATCACGTACAGATGGCAGCCCTTCTCCGGGGGCTCCGGCCAGTGGGCCAGGGGGACCACCGGCACTCCCGCCTCCTCCAGGGCCCGGGTGCACTCCAGCTTGTCCCCTGCCAGCCGGGCCGCTTTTGGGCTGCATCCCAGGTTGACGGTGGAAGACTCCAGGACCTCCAGAAAATGGGGCAGGACCACGTCAGGGGCGATCACCAGCCCGGCATCGGCTTCAGTGGACGCCAGCAGGCCCTCGAACTCCTCAGGCCCTTCAAGGACCACCGGCTGCCCGGAGTCGATGGCCGGGCCGGACGTGGGATAGATCACCTCGTTCCCGCAGCGCTCAAAGCTTCCCGCCAGGACCTGGAGCATGGCCTGCCCCTCGATCTCGTATGTCCCGCCCAGGCCGGCGGCCAGGGCGTACTCGGCCACCAGGATCTTCATCGGCTCGCCCGTGTTAGCTTGTCTGTCTTCATTTTGCACTCACTTCCGGGCCAATTGCGGCCCCTCTGGGCTGCCTGTCCGATAGAGCGGATAAGTCCCCGGCCAGTCTCCCCGCCCTGCATACTCTTCGGTGCTGCCAGCTCTTTTCTTCCAGTCTCAGAATCTCAGTACTGCCGGGCCATGTAGGTGGAGTCGGCAGTCTCCTGGCCGCAGATCAGGCAGGGGGCCTTTCTCTCCGGAGTGTTCCTGGGCTCGCCCAGCATGTTGGCCCCCACCTGATCCTCCAGCTCATGGCCGCAGTCCACCGAGCCGCACCAGGCCACCCGGGCCACGCCCACCTGGGTCTGCTCCCTGGCCTCTTCTATGGTGGAGACGTCCTTGATCTTGCTCTCCATGAACTTCAGAGCCCGCTCATAGAGAATTCCCTGGAGCTCTTCTGCCTCTTTCGATACGCTCTCTACCAGGCTATCCAGGGGCACCGTCTTCTTGACCCCGTCCCGGCGCGCCAGGGTGGCCACGTTGTTCTTGATGTCCCGGGGCCCCACCTCCAGCCTGATGGGCACTCCCCGCATCTCCCAGCGGTAGAACTTGGCCCCCGGCCGCTCATCGCTCTCGTCCACCGCCACCCGGATGCAGGCTTCCTTCAACTGCCTCTCCAGGTTGCGGCACACCTCTATGATGGGCTCTCTCTGGCCGAAGATGATGGGCACGATAACCACCTGGGTGGGGGCCACTCCCCAGGGCAGAACCAGTCCCCTGTCGTCTCCGTGCACCGAGATCAGGGCGGCTATGCAGCGCTCGGATATTCCGTAGCAGGACTGGTTGACCAGCTTCTGCTCCCCATCCGGGGCCTCGTAGGTGATGCCGTAAGTCTGGGCGAAGTTGGTCCCCAGGAGATGAGCCGTTCCCACCTGCAGCGTCCGGCCGTCAGGCATGATCACATCCAGGGCGATGGAGTAGTCGGACCCGGGGAACTTGTCCCAGGAGGGGCGCTTGCTCACCAGGAAAGGTATGGCCAGCCGGCGGTAGAACTCGGCATAACGCTGCACCGCCACCTCCACCTGAGCGGCTGCTTCGTCCCAGGTGGCGTGGGCGGTGTGGGCCTCCTTGAAGGAGGTGATCTCCCTCAGGCGGA